>NZ_JBARCR010000169.1:0-5555 GCF_049794275.1 Trebonia sp. | reverse complement strand
CCGCCGACCCGGACCGGGCGGCCGGCCGCGTCGGTCACCGCCAGCGGGCCGAGGACGCCGACCCGCACCGTCTCCGCCGTCGTGTTCACGCCGCCATCGTAACGCCTGCGCACATTCGAGATCTATCTCGTTTAATTGTTCCACGTTTACACCGGTTACGCCCTCTTCCGCAGCCGGGAAACATCCGTCACACTAGCGGCAAACGATCATGCTCCTGTGAGGTGGCGATGGCGACGACCCCGGCCCAGAAGACGGCTGCCAAGCCTGGGCTGAAACGATCTCTGTCCGTGTGGCAGGCGGTTGGCCTGTCGCTGGCGCTGATGGCGCCGTCCATGGCCGCGAACATCAACCCGCAGGGCGCGGCGCTCGCCGCCGGGCGCGCGGTGCCGCTGACGTTCCTCATCGCCGGGGTCGGCGTGCTGTTCGTGGCCTACACGTTCGTGCGGCTCTGCCAGTACTACCGGCACTCCGGGTCGGTGTACGCGTTCGTCGGGGCGACGCTCGGGCCGCGGTGGGGCGTGATCGCGGGCTGGGGACTGGCCGGCACCTACGTGTTCTACGCGGTGGTGACCGCGGCGGCGGCGGGCATCTTCGGCGCGGGACTGCTCGACTCCCTCGGCATCTGGAAGAACCAGCCGGCCTGGGCGCCGATGCTGGTCGTCGGCATCGCGCTCGCGCTCGCGCTGGTGCTCGCCGCGCTGCCCGCGCGCGGCGGCACCAACGTGCTGCTCGTCGTGGAGGTGTGCACGGTCACGCTGATCCTCATCGTCACCGTGGTCGTGTTCGTCCGGCTGCTGAAGGGGGACGCGCCGGGTGGTTCGCACTTCACCTGGAGCGTGTTCAGCCCGCAGCCGGGGATCGGCCCGTCCGGGCTGTTCCTGGGCGTGGTGTTCGGCTTCCTGTCGTTTGCGGGGTTCGAGGCGTCGTCCACGCTTGGCGAAGAGATGCACAACCCGCAGCGGGCCATCCCGCGAGCGATCCTTGGCGTGGCCGTCTTCGGCGGCATCTACTTCGTGGTCGTCACCGCGGCGGAGATGATGGGCTTCGGTACGTCCGCTAAGGGGGTCGCCGCCTTCACCTCGTCGCCCTCGCTCCTGGGCGACCTCGGCAGCTCCTACGTCGGCTCGTGGGTCGGCAACGTGATCACGGCGGGGACGACGGTGTCGGCGTTCGGCTGCTGCCTGGCCTGCACGGTCGGCGCGGCGCGGCTGTTCTACGCGATGTCGCGGGACACGTTCGGCGAAGGGCGCGGCGTGAGCAGGACGTCCCGGTGGGGCACGCCCGCCTACGCGACGGGGATTGTCACGGTCTGCGCGGCCGTGATCTTCGCGGTCTACGTCGCGGTGTCCGCCAACACGTCCTCGCTGGCCCAGAACGCGTTCCTGTGGTCGGGCACGATCGGCACGCTGATCCTGCTCGTCGTCTACGTGCTCGCGACGATCGGCATGACGATGCTGGTGTTCGTCCGGCGCCAGATGCCTTCGGTGCCGATGTGGCAGGTCGTGATCCCGATCGCGGGGATCATCGTCCTCGGGTACACGCTGTACCGGAACGTCTACCCGTACCCGACCGGCGACGGCCACTGGTTCCCGATCGTGGCCGGCGCCTGGCTGGCCGTCGCGGTCGTCGGCGTGCTGCTGGCGCCGGGCACGGCCCGCAAGCTGGGTCAGGCGCTGGCGGCGCGGGAGGGCATCAGGAACGAGGAGGACGTCATCGGCCTCTGAGCGCGGGCTACGCGGGTACGCGGGCTAGAGGCTAGACCTCGACGACCACCGGGATGATCATCGGGCGGCGGCGGAAGTTGTCGCTGACCCACTTGCCGATCACCCGGCGGGCGAGCTGGCGCAGCGCGTGCGTGTCGGAGATCCCCTCGGCGGCGGCGCGCTCCAGCGCCTCCTGAAGCTTCGGCAGCACCTCGCTGAACGCCCCCTCGTCGATGCCCGAGCCGCGCGCGTGGATCTCCGGGCCGCCGACGATCTTGCCGCTGTTCGAATCGACCACCATGACGACCGAGATGAAGCCCTCGTCGCCGAGGATGCGCCGGTCCTTGAGCTGGGATTCGGTCACCTCGCCGACGGTGAGCCCGTCGACGTAGACGTACCCGCACGGCACCGCGCCGGCGATCGACGCCTGGCCGTCGACCAGGTCGACCACCACGCCGTCTTCGGCGATGACGATGTGGTCGTCGGGCACGCCCGTCAGCGACGCCAGCCGCGCGTGCGCCCGCAGGTGCCGCCATTCGCCGTGCACCGGCATGAAGTTGCGCGGCTTGACCAGGTTGAGCACGTACAGCAGCTCGCCGGCCGGGGCGTGCCCGCTCACGTGCACCAGGCTGGATTCCTTGTGCACCACGCGCGCGCCGAGCCTGGTCAGCCCGTTGATCACCCGGTAGACGGCGGTCTCGTTGCCGGGGATCAGGCTGGAGGCCAGGATCACCGTGTCGCCGGGCGCGATCCTGATCGGGTGGTCCCGGCCCGCCATCCGGGACAGCGCGGACATCGGCTCGCCCTGCGACCCGGTGGAGATCAGCACCACGTCGCGAGGCGGCAGCTCCTCGGCCTCGCGCAGGTCGACGAGCAGCCCGCCGGGCACGTGCAGGTAGCCGAGGTCGCGGGCGACGCCCATGTTGCGCACCATGCTGCGGCCGACGAACGCGACCTTCCGCCGGTGCTTCACCGCGGTGTCCAGCACCTGCTGCACCCGGTGCACGTGCGACGCGAAGCAGGCCACGATGATCCGCTGCGCGGCGTTCGCGAACACCTCGTCGAGCACCGGCGCGATGTCCCGCTCGGACCGCACGATGCCCGGCACCTCGGCGTTGGTCGAGTCGGACAGCAGCAGGTCGACGCCCTCGCCGCCGAGCCGCGCGAACCCGGCCAGGTCGGTCAGCCGCCCGTCGAGCGGCAGCTGGTCCATCTTGAAGTCACCGGTGTGCAGCACTACGCCGGCCGGGGTCTTGATCGCGACGGCCAGGGCGTCTGGAATCGAGTGGTTGACTGCGAAAAACTCAAGTTCGAATGGTCCGAACGTACGCGTGGTTCCCTCTCGCACCTCCTCCGTCTCCGGGGTGAGGCGGTGCTCGGTGAGCTTGGACCGCACCAGGGCGAGCGTCAGCTTCGACCCGACGAGCAGCACGTCGCCGCGGTTGCGGAGCAGGTAAGGCACCGCGCCGATGTGGTCCTCGTGGGCGTGCGTCAGCACCAGCGCCTCGACCTGGTCCAGCCGGCCCTCGAGGTAGGCGAAGTCGGGCAGGATCAGGTCCACGCCCGGCTGGTCCGGTTCGGGGAACAGCACGCCGCAGTCGACGATCAGCAGCCGGCCGCCGTATTCGAAGACGGTCATGTTCCGGCCGATCTCGCCGAGACCGCCGAGCGGGATGACCCGCAGTCCGTTGTGGTCGAGGGGAGCCGGTGGGGTCAGTTCGGGGTGCGGGTAGCTCAACGGTGCGCCTCAGCCTGGATGTTGACGCCGCCCGCGGTGAGGTCGTCATGCAGCTTTTGCCGCTCGGCATCGCTGGCGGGGAGCAGCGGGCCGCGCACGCCGCCGCCCGGCAGGCCGAGCAGGTCCATGGCCGCCTTGGTCATGACCGCCGCCTGGTTGCGGAACAGCCCGACGTTGACCGGGAGCATGGACAGGTGCAGCTTCGCCGCCTGCGTGTTATGGCCGTCGGTGAACGCCTCGAGCATCTCGAAGATCCGGTCCCCGACGACGTGGCCGGTGACGCTGATGCAGCCGACGCCGCCGATCGACCACAGCGGCAGGTTCATCGGGTCGTCGCCTGAGTAGTACGCGAGGCCGGTGCGGGACAGCACCTGCGACGTGGCCGCCAGGTCGCCCTTGGCGTCCTTGACGCCGACGATCCGGGGGTGACTGCTCAGCGTGACCAGGGTCTCCGTCGCCAGCGCGACGGCCGTCCTGCCGGGAATGTCGTAGATCAGCATCGGGAGCTGCGTGCTGTCGGCCACCGTGGTGAAGTGGGCGATGAGCGCGTCCTGCGCGGGCTTGCTGTAGTACGGGGTCACCGCGAGCAGGCCGTGCGCTCCGGCTCGCTCGGCCTGGCGGGCGAGCTCGACGGTGTGCGCGGTGATGTTGGTGCCCACCCCGGCCACCACCTTGGCCCGGTCACCGACGGCCTCGAGCACCGCCTTGATCAGCCGCGATTTCTCCTCGTCCGTCGTGGTCGGCGCCTCGCCGGTGGTGCCGTTGATCACCAGCCCCTCGTTGCGCATGTCGTCCACGAGGTGGGTGGCGAGCCGGGCCGCGCCGTCATAGTCGACGGCGCCGTCAGGAGTCATCGGTGTGACCATGGCCGTCAACAGCCGGCCGAAGGGAGCCGTGGTGTTGGTCATATCCGAACGCTACCGCGCCAGGGCCGCACCGGGTACTCCGTATCGCCCGTGGCGTAGCACGTGGCGGGCGGCCGGCCGACGGGAGAAGCCGCGGTTTCAGGCAATGCGGTTGCGCAGCGTGCCGAGCCCCTCGATCTCGAGCTCGACCACGTCGCCGCGGGTGAGCCAGCGGCCGTCGTCGTGCTCCAGGATGCTGCCGGAGCCCACCGTCCCCGAGCCGATCACGTCCCCCGGTCTCAGCTGGGTGTTGCTGGACGCCCGGTCGAGGATCTGCCGCCAGGAGTAATGCATGTCGGCGAGGTTGCCACGGGACCGTTCCTCGCCGTTGACCCTGGCGGTCATCACCGCGCTCGTGCCGTCGAACTCGTCGGGGGTGACGAGGACCGGGCCGAAGCTCGTCGCGAAGTCCTTGCCCTTCGCGGGACCGAGGCCGACGCGCATCTCCTTGCGCTGGATGTCGCGGGCGGAGAAGTCGTTCATGACCATGAACCCGGCGATCTCTTCGTCTTTGCCGATGACGGCGGCGATCTCGAGCTCGTAGTCCAGCTCGCTCGTGCCCTCCGGGTAGCGGATGTCGTCGTCAGGGCCGTACACCGCCGCCGGGTTGGTGAAGTAGAAGACGGGGAACTCGTACCACTCCTTCGGCACTTCCGACCCGCGGTTCCTGCGGGCGGTGGCCACGTGCTGCTCGAAGGCGAAGAAGTCCCTGATCGACGGCGGCACCGGGATGGGGGCGAGGAGCGTGACCTGGTCGAGGGGGTAGCGCTGGCCGGCTGGGGGCTGGCTGTTCGCCGGCGCCGTGAGGACGTCGATGAGGGTGGGCGCCTGAAGGCGGATGACCTCGCCGCCTTCGACCCGGCCTGGCGCCGTCTCGTCTCCCAGCCTGAACGTGCAGTACCGCACCCGCGGGCCTCCTTGCTCGTTGGCGTCGTCCCGGATGGTACCGCTTGAGAGCCGCTCTCATCAGCATCTGCGTTTGCTCTCACCGGTCCGGCTCCCTGACGGCTCTGCGGAGCGGCTGAGGTTATCGGCACGGCCCGCCGAGCCGGGCGCACGACAGTGAGTACGTACCGATCACGTCACTGACTGGAGGGCTTCATGACGCCGGAACGCGAACCCGCGGACGCCGAGCTGGCCAGGGCCAGGCAGCGGCGGCGCAAGGGCAGGACCAGGCTCGCCGCCGTCACGGGCGGTGCCGGCCTGGCG
>NZ_JBARCR010000168.1:0-10226 GCF_049794275.1 Trebonia sp. | reverse complement strand
GTTCCAGTGCCAGCTGGTCGAGGCGCTCGTAGCCCATGCCGCGGCGGCCGAGGGCCTCGGTGTCCACCTGGACGTCGCGCACGTCGCGCCAGGTCTCCCCCGGCGTGAGGGTCGGCTCCGCCAGTTCGGGGATGCGGGCGGCGCGCAGCGCCTCTTGCACCTCCGGGTCCGCGCGGAACGCCCGCGCCTTGTCCCGCAAGATCAGGTAGTTGCGCATGCACGCGGCGGCGGACGCCCAGACGCCGTCGTCGTCCTCGGTGCGCGGCGGCTTGAAATCGAAGTGCACCGGGCCCGCGTAGCCGCCGGATAGCAGCGTGTCGACCAGCCAGAACGCGCCGCGCGCGTTCCCCGCGCCGAACCGCAGGTCCTGGTCGTACCGCGGGCCGTTCTGGCCGTTGAGGTCGATGTGGAACAGCTTGCCGTGCCAGAGCGCCTGGGCGATGCCGTGCGCGTAGTTCATGCCCGCCATCTCCTCGTGCCCGACCTCGGGGTTGATCCCGACGATCTCCGGGTGCTCGAGCGAGTTGATGAACGCGAGCGCGTGCCCGATGGTCGGCAGCAGGATGTCGCCGCGCGGCTCGTTCGGCTTCGGCTCGATCGCGAACCTGATGTGGTAGCCCTGGTCCAGCACGTACTGCGCCAGCACGTTAAAGCCCTCCGCGTACCGGTACAGCGCGTTCTGCACATCCTTGGCCGCGCCGCTTTCCGCGCCCTCCCGGCCGCCCCAGAACACGTAGGTCTGCGCGCCCAGCTCCGCTGCCAGGTCGAGGTTGCGCATCACCTTCGCCAGGGCGAACCGCCGCACCTCGCGCTCGTTCGCGGTGAACGCGCCGTCTTTGAACATCGGATGGCCGAACAGGTTCGTGGTCGCCGTGGTGACCACCATGCCGGTCTCCTCAAGCGCCTTGCGGAACGCGGAAATCCGCTGCTCCCGCTCGGCCGGCGAGGCATCAAAGTCGAACACATCGTTGTCGTGGAAGTTCACGCCGTACGCACCCAGCTCCGCGAGCTTGCGGACCGCCCGGTCAGCCGGCATCGGCGGGCGCACCGCCCCGCCGAACACGTCTACGCCCTGCCACCCCACAGTCCAAATCCCGAACGAAAAGTGGTCTTCCCTCGACGGCACGTACCGATCCGCTGTCATCGCTGACTCCGTTTCTTTCGTCTCGGGAACAATTCTTCCGTACCGGGAACAGTCCTACCCCTTGACCGCGCCGGACGCACCGGCCACCAGGTAGCGCTGGCCCCACAGGAACACGGCGAGGGCGGGCACCGCGGCCAGCGCGGTGAACGCCAGGATCAAGGCCGTGTTCGACGAGTACGTCGACTGGAACGTGGAGACGCCGAGCGGCAGGGTGAAGTGCGACTGCGTGCTGAACACCAGCAGCGGGAGCAGGAACTGGTTCCAGCTCGTGACGAACGCGAGCAGCGCAACAGTGACCAGCGCGGGCTTGCACATCGGGAGCAGTATCTGCGCGAAGAACCGCAGCCGGCTGGCGCCGTCCACCATGGCGGCGTCCTCGAGGTCACCGGGGATGCCGCGCATGAACGGGCGCAGGATAAGGATCGTGATCGGCAGCGAGAACGCTGCCTCTGGCAGCGCAACGCCGAACTGATTGTCCAGCAGGCCCATCAGCTGGAGCTGCAGGAACAGCGGCAGCGCGGCTATCTGGAGCGGGAACAGCAGGCCGGAGATGAACAGGGTGAAGACGACCTCCCGGCCGCGGAAGACGTACCGGGACAGCGCGAACGCCGCCATCGAGCCGAGTCCCACCGCCAGTGCGGTCGCGACCGTGGCGATCAGCGCACTGTTCCCGAGGAACTCCCAGAATGCCGCGCTGGTAAGGATCGTGCCGTAGTTCGACCAGACCCACGGGTTCGGCAGCGCGGTCGAGTTGGCGCTGATCTGGGCGGTGCTGCGAGCGCCGTCCAGGAACACGTACAGCAGCGGCACCACCGTGAGCCCCAGGATCACGATGGACGCCAGGTACGTGGCCGGCATGATCGTCCAGCTGCTTGACCTCCGCCGCTTGCCGCGTGCCCCGGCCGGCGGGGCCGCCGTGATGGCCGTCATCGTCCCACCGCCCCGGTCAGGGCGCCCGCCGTGTCACGGCGCAGCGCGAACCGCTGGTAGACAAGGGCGAACAAGAAACAGAAGAGGAACATGATGATCGCAATCGCCGTGCCGTAGCTGAACGCCTCGTTCTGGAACCCCGTGCGGTACATGTACGTCGCCATCGAATCCGACGCGCCCGCCGGGCCGCCCTGGGTCATCAGCCAGATGACGTCGAAGACCTGCAGCGAGCCGATGACCGTGATGAAGACCCAGATCCGGATCGTCGGTCCGAGCAGCGGCAGCGTGACCCGCCAGGTCACCTGCCAGGGAGTCGCCCCGTCGATGGCCGCGGCCTCCTTCAGCTCGGCCGGGACGCCCTGTAGCCCGGCGAGCAGCAAGATGATGCCGAAGCCGAGGTACTGCCAGGTGAGCACGGCGAAGACGGAGTACAGCACGACGTGGAGGTTGGCGAGCCACAGCTGCACGAGCCCGCCAAGCCCGGCCGACTTCATCACCTCGTCGACGAGGCCGCCCGGCTGCAGCAACAGCGACCACATGACGGCAGTCACGGCCGGCGGCAGCACGTACGGGGCGAAGATCACCAGCCGCATGAACGTGCGGCCGGGGAACTTGCGGTTCAGCAGCAGCGCGATACCCAGGGCGATCGGCCCCTGGATCACCAGGGACAGTCCGGTCAGGATCAGGGTGTGCTCGATGGCCTGAATGAACGCCGGGTCGCTGAACGCGATCTTGTAGTTGTGCAGGCCGGTGAAATCGCGGAGCGGGCCGAGCCCGTCCCAGTTGTAGAGGCTGTAGTACGCGCCGATCACGATCGGCGCGAGCACGAAGCCGAGGAACAGCACGAGCCCGGGGCCGAGCAGGATGCTCAGCTCGGCCCCCTTGCGCAGTTTCCTGCGACGCCGGAGTCGTCCGCCGCGCCGGACAGCGCCCGGCCCGGGCGTGACGGCATCCGCCGCCACGCCCGGGCCGGTCAGCCCAGCGTCAGCCGCAGTGCTTCGCGTCATATCCCGGCGCGGTGACCGACGAGGTGATGCCCGACCCGGTAGCTTCCGGGCTGGCGAACCACTTCGCCACCGCGTTGTCCAGGTTCTGGCCTGGGGTGGTGGGCAGCGCGGTGTCGAAGTACTCGGCGATGTACGGGGCGGCCGCGTTCGCCGCCGCCGCGTTCTGCTCCGCCGGCACGGCGAGGTCGCTGTTGGCCGCCGGGTTGGCCGGCAGGCCCGCGCCAGCGCCGATGATCTGCTTCTGCACCGCAGGGGTGGTCAGGAACTGGAGGAACTCCGCGCAGGCCGGCTCGGCCGCGCTGGTGGTGCAGGAGTAGCCGTCACCCCCGCCGAGCACGGCCTTCGGGTCTCCGGCACCGCCAGGGACGGCAGGGAAGGGGAACCAGCCGAGCTGGGAGGTGAAGTTCTTGTCGGAGGTGAGGCCGGCACCGGCCGCTGGCTCCCAGTCGCCTTGCAGCTCCATCGCGACCTTGCCGTTGGCGAGCAGCCCCACCGAGCTGTTCGGGACCGACTGAGCCGGGGTGGCGAGGAAGGCGGTCTGGAACGGGTTGGTCTTGACGAACGCGTCGAGGTCGGCGCTTGCCTTGGTGAAGCACGCCGCGCTCAGATTGACGCTGGACATGGCTTGGGTGATGGTCGACTGTGAGCACTCGCGGATGGCGAAGTACTCCCACCAGAAGGCATCCGGCCAGCCGTCCTTGGATCCGAGGCCGATCGGCTGGATGCCGTGCGCCCGCAGCGCGGCGTCGTCGGACTCAAGCTGGGGGATGGTCGTCGGCGGGGAGGTGATGCCCGCCTGCTGGAACAGGTCCTTGCGGTACCAGAAGCCGACCACGTGCAGGTCGTAAGGGACGCCGTACCACTTTCCGTTGGTCTGCCACTCGGTCGCCGGGGTGCCGAGCGAGCCGATCCACGGAGATACATCGCTGGAGATGTCGGCCACCTTCCCTGACTGGACCTGGGTGGCCTGCTGCCCGCTGCCCCACTGCTGGTAGATGTCGGGCGGGGCGTTGCCGCGCAGCGCGGGCGTGATCTTGGTCTTGAACTGCTCGTTCTGCATCGGCACGTTCGCGATGGTGATGTTCGGGTGCGCGGTCTCGAACTGCTTGATGACGTTGTTGAACACGCCGAGCAGCGGCTGCGTGTTGGCGTTGTTCCACCAGCTGAGCGTCACCTTGCCGGAGCTAGAGCTGGAATTCGACGACGTGCTGCTCGATCCGCCGCTGCTGCACGCGGCGAGTACGGTCGCCGCTGCGGCCGCCACCGCAACGCCGAGAACCACGCGTTTTCTATGCATGCTTTGTCATCTCCCCAGGGGGGTAGCGGCCGGAGGCCGTTTTCGAAAGTTTCAGGAAGCTTTCGATGGTGCCGTCATCGTAGAAGCGCCGCCGAGCCGTGGTCAACCCCTGGTTTCCGCAATGTTACCGACTTTTCTCCAGGCCGCCCCCGCCGAGCTTGCAGGCCGTGAGGACATTCCCTTGACCACGCTCTTCGCGTACGATGCACCATGGATATCGCCCGCGAGCTCACTGCTCATTGGTCGAAAATTTTCGGGTTGACAATCGAAAGGTAGGCGCTGTGCGGCATCAAGAAGATAGCACCGCGCGGCAACAGCAGGTCGGTACCGCGCCCAGGCGCGATAGTGCCCGGCTGCTCGAGCGGAAGACCACGCTCGCCGTGATCGCGGCGGAGGCGGGCGTCTCGCTGCCCACGGTCTCGAAGGTGGTGAACGGCCGCCCGGACGTCGCCCCGGCGACGCGCGCCCGGGTGGAGCAGCTGCTCGACCAGCATCAGTACTCAAGGAACGGACTGCGCAGGAACCGCAGGTCCGGGCTCATCGACGTCGTGTTCGCCGGATTGGACAGCCCGTGGGCGGTGGAGATCCTGCGGGGCATCGAGGAGTGGGGCGCGCAGCACGAGACGGCGGTCGCCGTGTCGTCCGTGCGGCACGGCAACGCGCGCCCGGCGAGCTGGACGAGCGCGCTGGCCAGCCACCACACCGACGGCGTGATCCTGGTCCTCACCCGGCCGACCGAGACGCAGCTCGGGCAGCTGCGCAACGCCGGCATCCCGCTGGTCGTCATCGACCCGGCGAACACCCCGCCGCCGGACATCCCGAGCGTGGGCGCGACCAACTGGGCCGGCGGCCTCGCCGCGACCGAGCACCTGCTGAGCCTGGGGCACCGCCGGATCGCGGCGATCACCGGGCCTGCCGACTTCTTGTGCAGCCTGGCGCGGGTCGACGGGTACCGCTCGGCGCTCGAGCGAGCCGGCGTCACGTTCGACCAGGGGCTCGTGCGGTATGGCGACTTCCAGCACGAGGGCGGCTTCGCCCGCGCCGTCGAGCTCCTGGAGCTGCCAGAACGGCCGACCGCGATCTTCGCGGGCAGCGACCAGCAGGCGTTCGGCGTCTACGAGGCGGCCCGGCAGCACGGCCTGCGGATCCCGGAGGACCTCAGCGTCGTCGGCTTCGACGAGCTGCCGGTCACCCGCTGGGCGTCGCCGCCGCTGACCACCGTCAGGCAGCCGCTCGCCGAGATGGGCAGCACGGCCGCGCAGATGCTCGGCGAGCTGATCGAGGGGCTGCCGCTCCGGTCGACCCGCGTGGAGCTGTCCACCGAGCTCATCGTCCGCGAGTCGACCGCCCCCGCTGGCCAGGACCGCATCCGTTTGCCCCGGCAATCCCGTTAGCACGGCAGTCCCGGCACCCCAAAGGAGAGCACGTGACCCAGACCGACGTCGAAACCTGGCGAGACCCCGGGTTCCCTGTCGACCAGCGAGTCACCGACCTGCTCGGCAGGATGACCCTGGAGGAGAAGCTCGCCCAGCTCGGCAGCGTCTGGATGGGCGCCGGGGGCGACGACGGCGGCGTCGCCCCGATGCAAGACCTGTTCTTCAGCCACGACGGGCCGTCGCTCGACGAGCTCATCAAGTGCGGGATGGGCCAGCTCACCAGGGTGTTCGGCACCCGGCCGGTGACGCCGGCGGAAGGCATGCGCGCGCTGGCCGCGCTGCAGGCCCGGGTCATGGTGGCGAGCAGGTTCGGCATCCCCGCGGTCGCGCACGAGGAGTGCCTGACCGGCTTCGCCGCCTGGACCGCCACGATCTTCCCCACCCCGCTCGCGTGGGGCGCCTCATTCGACCCGGCGCTGGTCCGCGACATGGCCAGGGGGATCGGCGCCGCGATGCACGCCGTCGGCGTGCACCAGGGCCTGGCGCCCGTCCTCGACGTCACCCGCGATCCTCGCTGGGGCCGGACCGAGGAGACCATCGGCGAGGATCCGTACCTGGTCGGCAGCATCGGGACCGGGTACGTGCAGGGGCTCCAGGCGGCAGGCGTGCAGGCCACGCTGAAGCACTTCGCCGCGTACTCCGCCTCCCGCGCCGGGCGCAACATGGCGCCGGTGTCCATGGGCCCCAGGGAACTCGCCGACGTCATCCTGCCGCCGTTCGAGATGGCCATCAGGCTCGGCGGCGCCCGCTCGGTGATGCCGTCCTACGTCGACATCGACGGCGTGCCCGCGAGCGCCGACCCCGAGCTGCTCGGCGCACTGCTGCGCGACCAGCTCGGTTTCGACGGCCTGGTCGTATCGGACTACTACGCGGTCTCCTTCCTCGAGCTCCAGCACGCGGTCGCCGCCGACCCGGCGGGCGCCGCGACGCTGGCCCTCGCCGCGGGCATCGACGTGGAACTGCCCACCGTGCGCTGCTACGGGGACCCGCTGCGCTCGGCCGTCGAGGACGGAGACGTCGCCATGAAGGTCGTAGACCGGGCGGTCGCCCGCGTACTGCGGCAGAAGTTCGAGCTCGGCATGCTCGACCCCGGCTGGTCCCCCATCCCGGATGACACGGCCCCGGATGGTGCACACATCGACCTCGACCCGCCCGCGCAGCGCGCGCTGGCCCGCCGCCTCGCCGAGGAGTCCGTCGTGCTGCTCGCCAACGACGGCGGCGCGCTCCCGCTGGCCCCCCCGGACCGGGAAGGCGGCGATCCGGGCCGGGTCGCGGTGATCGGCCCGCTCGCCGACGACCCGCTCGCGTTCTTCGGCTGCTATACCATGCCCAGGCACCTGGCCAGCACCGACGGCGCCGGCGTCGAGGTCACCACCCTCCTCGGCGCGCTGCGCGCGGAGCTGCCCGATGTGGTGCACGCGCGCGGCTGCGACGTGCGCACCGCGGACAGGAGCGGGTTCGCCGCGGCAGTCGCCAGCGCACGTTCAGCGGAAAAGATAGTCGCAGTCGTCGGAGATGAGGCGGGATTGTTCGGCCGTGGCACCTCGGGCGAGGGCTGCGACGTCACCGAGTTGCGGCTGCCCGGCGTGCAGGAAGACCTGCTGCACGCCCTCGCCGACACCGGGAAGCCGGTCGTGGCCGTGCTCGTCACTGGCCGCCCGTACGCGATCGGCGGCGTGGCCGGCCGGCTCGCCGCCATCGTGCAGGCGTTCTTTCCCGGCGAGGAGGGCGGCCCCGCGATCGCCGGGGTGCTCACCGGGCGCGTGACGCCGAGCGGCAGGCTGCCCGTCGAGCTGCCCGCGGCGCCTGGCGCGCAGCCGTCTACCTACCTGCGGTCACGGAACGCGGCCGGCACCGGCAACAGCTCGGTCGACCCGGCGCCGCTGTTCGCGTTCGGGCACGGGCTGTCGTACACGACGTTCGGCTACTCGGACCTGATGCTGTCCGCGGACGACGTGCCGACCGACGGCGCGGTGGAGATTTCGTGCACCGTCCGCAACACCGGCGACGCCGCGGGGACCGAGGTCGTGCAGCTCTACCTCGGCGATCCCGTCGCGTCCGTGGTGCGGCCGGTGCGCTGGCTGGCCGGGTTCACCCGGGTGCCGCTGGCGCCTGGCGAGGCGTGCCGGGTGGCGTTCCGGGTGCACGCCGACCGGACCTCGTTCACCGGCCGGGGCGGCACCCGGATCGTCGAGCCTGGCGAGATCACCGTGGCGGTCGGCGGGGCATCCGACAACCTGCCGCTGACCTGTTCGTTCACGCTCTGCGGCCCGTCGCGCGCGGTGCGGGCCGACCGGATCCTCGACACGCCCGTGACGGTGCATGATCTTCCCGATTAGCTACCCATAGCGCACAATTACCGACATAATTCACGTTTCAGGGCTGTGTCGCGGAAACAGGTCTTAACGGCTGCGACGCGTGTGCTTTAGGCTCTGAGCACGGCACAACGAGGGAGTTCCTCCATGGCACAGATCGTCCTCGACCACGTGGACAAGGTTTACCAGGGCGGCGTCAAGGCGCTCGACGACCTGAACCTTGAGGTGAAGGAGGGTGAGTTCATGGTGCTCGTCGGTCCTTCAGGATGCGGCAAGTCGACCGCGCTGCGGTCGATCGCCGGCCTCGAGGAGATCACCGGTGGCACCATCTCCATCGGTGAGCGGGTGGTGAACGACCTGCCGCCGAAGGACCGCGACATTGCCATGGTCTTCCAGAACTACGCGCTGTACCCGCACATGACCGTGGAAGAGAACCTGGCGTTCGGGCTGAGGCTGCGGCATACGCCCAAGGAGGAGATCAAGCGGCGGGTCCGCGACGCGGCCGCCATGCTCGGTCTCGACCCGTACCTGAAGCGCAAGCCGGCGGCGCTGTCCGGCGGCCAGCGGCAGCGGGTGGCGATGGGCCGCGCGATCGTGCGCGAGCCGCAGGCGTTCCTGATGGACGAGCCGCTGTCGAACCTGGACGCCAAGCTGCGGGTGTCGATGCGGGCCGCCCTGAACCAGCTGCACGACCGGCTCGGTACCACCACCGTGTACGTCACCCACGACCAGGTCGAGGCCATGACGCTCGGGGACCGGGTGTGCGTGCTGTGCGACGGGCGCTTGCAGCAGGTAGACACGCCGCAGAAGCTGTTCGAGTCGCCGGTGAACCTGTTCGTGGCCGGCTTCATCGGTTCCCCCGCGATGAACTTCGTGCTGGCCGACCTGGTCCGTGACGACGGGCCCGCGGCGACCTTCGCCGGTTACCGGCTGCCGGTGCCGGCGACGGTGTTCGACGCCAAGCCGGGGCTGGACGGGTACCTCGGACGCAAGGTCATCATGGGCATCCGCCCGTCGGACTTCGAGGACGCCTCGCTCGGCGACGCGTCGTGGGCGCGGCTGCCGGTCACCGTCGGGGTGACCGAGGAACTCGGCACGGAGATCCACGTTATCTTCACGATCGACGCGCCGCCGGTCGAGCACGCGGCGATCAGCAGCGCCACCGAGCGCCACGAGGAAGAGGACGAGGCCGTCGCCGCGCTGGCCGGCGGCAAGTCGCTATGGACCGCGCGGGTGTCGTCCCGGTCCGGCGCCAGGTCCGGGCAGCCGCTCGAGCTGGCCGTCGACACCACGCGGCTGCACTTCTTCGACCCGGCGAGCGGCGAGTCCATCGGGCACCCGCTGGCCACGGGCTCGGCGGCGGAGACGGTCGCCGCGAGCTGACCCCTACCGGGAGTCACCGGGCGAGTAGGAAGATGCCCGTCGCCAGGAGCGCGGCGACCTTGACCAGCTCAAGTCCGACGTAGACGTAGTGCGCGCGTGAGCGTGGCGTGTCCTCGCCCGCGAGCACGCGGTCCGAGCGGCGGCTGAGCCGCGGCCTGACGACCGCGAGCTGGACGAGCAGTACCGCGATGGCGGTTGCCGCAGCGGCGATTACGCGCGCGGGCGGCAGCTGCGCCGCCGCCGCGGCCGATACCACCAGGACGGTGGCGAGGATCGCCTCGGCTGTGTTCAGCCCGCGGAAGACGAGGCGGCCGATGCCCAGGCCGATCCGCACGGTGACCCCGGGCGCCCGGAACTTCAGCGGCACCTCGAGGAACGAGATGGCGACGACCATGCCGACCCACGTGAAGACCGCGGCGGTCGCGGCGGCGCCGGCGGCGGTCATAAGGATGCCCTGTCCACGCGGTACAGTTTATACAGTTTCTGATTGTATAAATCATCGCGCCCTGGAAGAAGGTTCGGATGACTGACCATGAGCTCGACGTGCGGCCGCTGCCCGGGCCTGGCAAGCACCCCACGATCTTCCAGGCGTACGACGCCCTTGGTGTCGGCGAGTCAATCGCGGTCGTCAATGACCACGACCCGCGGCACCTGCGGGACGAGTTCGAGGTGGAGCATCCCGGCGGCTACGCCTGGGAGTACCTCGCCAGGGAG
>NZ_JBARCR010000167.1:0-2034 GCF_049794275.1 Trebonia sp. | reverse complement strand
CGGGTGGACCCGCTGGCTGGCTGCCGCGAGTTCCCTGGCCCCCTCGGCGCCGAGGAGCAGCTGCGGGCCGAACAGCGGGACCGGGATCAGTGTCGGCCTGCGGAGCACCCGGCCAAGGGTGCGCGCGTACTCGGCGTTGCGTGCCTCGCCCGGCGCGACCGCGTTGACGGGCCCGGCGACCGCGGGGTCGGTGACCGCGCGCAGATAGATGTCGAGCAGATCGTCGATCTCGATCCAGGGCTGCCATCCGGTACCGTCGCCGAGCGGACCGCCCAGGCCGGCTTCGAACAGCGGGTACAGCAGGCGCAGCATCCCGCCGCGCGGCGTTTGCACGATGCCGGTGCGGACCTGAACGGTCCTGATTCCCGCGGCCGTGGCGGGAGCGGTCGCGTCCTCCCAGGCGGCGGCCACGTCGGCGAGGAACCCGCCGCCACGCTCGCTGTTCTCGGTCAGGACCTCGTCACCGCGGTCGGCACCGTAGAAGCCGACTGCGGACGCGGTGACGAATGTTCGCGGCCCGCCAGGTGACATGGCCGCCAGCAGGGCCAGCGCCCGTGTCGGGCCGGTCCGGCTGGCCAGGATCTCGCGCTTGTTTTCCTCGGTGAACCGGCGGCCGATCGGCGCGCCGGCGAGATGCACGACCGCGTCCACACCGGCCAGCAGCTCGGAGTCCGGGGCGTCCGGCCGCCATTCGCGCTCGTCCGCCTGCTGAGGCGCCCGGCGGACCAGCCGGATCACCCGGTGGCCGCCGGTGGTCAGCAGCGCCGCCAAGGATGAGCCGATCAGCCCGCTCGCCCCGGTGAGTGCGACCGTCAGCGGCTCAGGGCACACCTCCCGCGCTCGCGCGTGCGCGGCCAGGTCCGCGGCGAGCTGCCGGTGCCGGTAGGCGAACATTGGCCGCAGTACCCTCGCGGGGACTGGCGTGGAAACCACGTCGACGACCATGGTGCCGCCCCCGGGGGCAGGCGTGAACTGGTGGGTATGCCGCCAGTGCAGCGCCGCCCCGAGCGGGGGCAGCAGGACGTCGGCGAACTGACGCGGCGGGTGGTACCCGGACGGATCATGGCCGGCCACCCAGCGCAGGCCGCCGGGCAGCGCGAGAACCGCCTGCCCATCGCGGACCGAAGGTGCTTCCCGCGCCACGCGCACCGGCTGCCACGGTGGCATCAAGCGCGTGATGGCCCCCGGCCGGGAATGCCAGGCGAACACCTCATCGGGCTCAGCGGGCACCACACTTGAGTACGTGAGTCCCATGCTTACGCCGCCTCCTTCGGTCCGCGATCTTTAATCAATACTAAGTTACACTAAAACTGACAGCTTGGAGACCCTCGTGCAGCTACGCGATGCGGCCGAGACGCTCGGCGTGCACTACCAGACCGCCTACGGCTGGGTACGGCAGGGCACGCTTCGCGCGCGGAAGACGCCGCGCGGCTATGAGGTGAGCGAAAGCGACGTGCGCGACTTGCTGGCCAGGCGGGCGGCCGGCGCCGAGCCGCCGCGCGAGGTGCAGGTCAGGGACTGGGCCGCCCAGGCCGACCGGTTGTACGCGGCGCTGGTGGCCGGGGATGAGACCCAGGCACGCCACGATTTCGGGCGGCTCGCTGCGGGAGTGCCGCTGGCCGGGCTATGCGACCACGTCATCGCCCCGGCGCTCCGGCGGGTAGGCGAGGACTGGGCCGCCGGGGAACTGTCCATCGCCGCCGAGCACCGCGCGACCGCGATCTGCGAGCGGCTCATCGCCGCCCGCGTCCATCAGCCGCAGGGCCGCCCTCGTGGCATCGCCGTGACGACGACTCCCCCCGGCGAGCGCCATGCGCTGCCCGCCATGATGGCAGCGGCGTGCCTGCGCGAAGATCACTGGCATGTCCAGGATCTGGCCGCGGACGTTCCGGCGGCCGAGGTCATCAGCCTCGCCGCCGACACCGGTGCCAGCCTGATCGTCCTGTCGTCCGCTACCAGCGGCGCGGCCCGGCTTGCTGCCAAGGAAACCCGGGAGATCCGCGAGCGCCTGCCGAACACGCGAGTCCTGGCCGG
>NZ_JBARCR010000166.1:0-6531 GCF_049794275.1 Trebonia sp. | reverse complement strand
GTTCCTGGCACGGCTCCCGGCCCCGCCGCCAGACTGGCTGCCAGCCCGGGCCTGGCCGCCGCCGCGCCGTCCGCGAGAGTGATCCGGTAGGTCCGCTTGCCGCGCACCTCGCGCGCGATCAGGCCGTCGCGCTCCATCCCGGAAAGCAGTTGCGCGAACGCGACGCTTGAGCCTGGGTAACCGACGGCCTCGGCGAGCCTGGTGCTGGCCATCCCCGTCGGGTCGGCGATCTCGTCGGCCGCGGCAAGATGAGCGATGATCCTGTCCCGGGTGCCGACGGCCCGCCGCCTGCCCGCTGTTCGTTTACTGCCGGCGCGCGCCGGTCTCGACCCTGCCATTTGCAGCCCCCCACCTGAGCTCTCCTACGCGATGCAATCATGCACGTGCACATGGCTGGTGCACTCTTCATGATAGTACTGCCTGACCAGGCACTACCCGGGCTGGGAACGCCGCTATCACAGACCGAGACGCGGTAACGGGAACGGCAGACGCGCGCCGGAACGTTATCATTTCGAGCTTGTGATGATAGGCAGCCCGGGTAAGAGGTTCAGAGACTGGCCTGTGGGGGAGCCGCCGAGCCTGTCCGCCGGGTGGCCTGGGCCCGGCTACCATACGTCCAGAGCCTCCCTACGACTACCAGGGGCGACACCGATCATGAGTTCAGGTCTCGCTGGTGGCGGCCTAGCCCGCCAGGCGGCCTAGGGTCGCCGTGGACATCGACGTCAGCCTCGACTACGGGGTCACCCTGCTGGCCGCGCTGCTGATCGGGACCGGGTTCGTCCTCCAGCAGCACGCGGCGCAGCGGGAGCCGGACTCGCGATTCCTGCGGCTGCGGCTGATCACCGGCCTGCTGCGCTCCCCGCGATGGCTGGTGGGCATCGGGTGCATGGTCGGCGGCCAGGTACTCGCGGCCTGGTCGATCGGGCACCTGTCGCTGGCGTTCGTCGAGCCCTTGCTGACCACGAACCTGGTCTTCGCGCTGGTGATCGCGGTGCCCTTGTCCAAGGCGTCGCTCACAGTCTGGGAGGTGCTCGGAGCGGCGGTGCTGATCACCGGGGTGGCCCTGCTGTCGGCGTCGAGGTCGGCGAAGCCGATCGGCCTGTCGTTCGGCTCAGTGTCACACTGGTTTGTCGCCGCGGTGATCGCCGGCATCGCCGCCCTCGCCGTGCACGCGGGGCTCCGCCGTCAGGGCCGGTCCCGGGCCCTGCTGACCGGGGTGGGCGCGGGCCTGGTGTTCGGCATTCAGGACGCGCTGACCAGGCAGACGCTGGAGATCTTGCAGTCCAGCGGGATCAGCGCGATGTTCACGACCTGGGCGCCGTACGCGCTGGTGGGCGCCGGCGCGATCGGCATCTGGCTGATGCAGAGCGCGTTCAACGCCGGCCCGCTGAACGAGTCGCTGCCGGCCATCTCGGCGGGCGAGCCGCTGGTGGGCCTCCTGCTCGGCGTCATCGTGTTCGGTGACCGGATCCAGGTGACGCCTGCCCTGCTGGCGATGCAGGCGGCCGGGATCGTCGCGCTCGTGGTCGGCGTGATCATGGTGGCCAGGGCGCCGGCGCTGTCCCAGCTGCGGTCCTGGACACCGCCGAGCATCCCGCACCCGATACACCAGATACATCCGATACACCAGATCCACCAGATACACCCGATACGCCCGCTGCACGGCATCCACTTGCGCAAGGAGGACGGGTCCGCGCCCGCGGACATGACGCCCGCGGACATGACGCCCGTGGACATGACGCCCGCGGACATGCCGTCCGTGAACGGGCAGACGGCGAACGGCCACGCCGAGTCCACCGGGGCCCACCACGCGCCCGGAGATGAGAGCGACACGGCCAGCGAGACCGCGCAACAGTCAGGACCCGATCTGCGCGGCTTAGGTCTTCGGGTTACGGGCTACGGCGTCGCGAAGTTACGTTCTGGGCCGTTCGCTGACCCGCTCGCGGATGGCCCCCGACGAGGCCCAGCCGCGCACCGTCGCGCCACGGGCGCCGGCGCCGAGGAACCGCTCGAGCGCGGTGCCGATGCCCCCTTCGTCGCCGATCAGCTTCCTGATCGTGAGGATCATCGTGGGCAGCGCCCAGAAGTCTCCGCACACCCACAGGATCGCGGCGCCGATCTGCTGGTCGGCGAACGGCGGCAGCGTCACGCCGGGCACGTGGTCGTAGGCCGTGTAGACCGAGTGGCTCACGAAGATGCTCAGCGACATCGCGATCATGATCATCACGACGTTGGTCGCCAGCAGCGCCCCGGCCCTGCCTAGCAGCGGCATCTGGCTGCGGAACGGCGGCGACGGGATGAACTGGAGCCAGAACAGCACGCCAGCCGCGAAGAAGCTGCCGTGCATCAGCCAGATGTGCACCGCCTGGTTGCCCTGCGCGAGGTCGAACAGCGCGGGGATGTGCCACGCCACCATCACGACGTTGAACGTGATCACCGCGACCCACGGACGCAGGAAGAAGCCGCTTGCCGACCGCAGCGGCCGGGACCAGCCTCTGGTCATGACACCGCGGGTCACCGACTGGCCGGACCGGCCAGGCAGCGCGGCGAGCAACGGCTGCCACGGCGCGCCAGCGACGACCAGCGACGGAGCGGCGAACATCAAGAGCAGGTGCTGCACCATGTGCACCGTGAAGTAGGAATCGGCCCAGTAGTCCAGCGGCGATTCGACCGCCAGGAGCAGCACCGCGAGACCGAGGTAGAACCACAGCGACCGCAGCCGCCGCTCCCTCGTCCGCTCCGGCCTGGACCGGCTGGCCAGCCGCCGCAGCCCGATCTCGTGCCATACCACCACGACGAGCGCGACGATCAGGAACGGGTCGAACGACCAGTTATCCAGGAGGTAGTGCACGCGCTCACCCTACTTAGCAGTACCTCGCACCGGGAGAGGCGCTGGCCAAGATGAAAACAATGTCATCTGGGCGGTCAGCTGGGCGGCGTGGCGGCTCAGGCTGCTTTCGCCTTGGCGGCGGGCTTGCCGAGGCCCCAGATGGCGGCGGAGAAGACGGTGATGCAGAACAGCAGGAACGTGATGACGTGCACGCCGGTGCAGTACTCGCAGATGTCCTGGATCTGGACCACCTCGGCGTAGATCAGGTACATCACGAACCCCATGCCAGCGACCATCGAGACGAGCCGCAGCAGGCCGACTTCCCGGCGCTGTATCTGCCAGGCCCACGGGGTCATGAGCGCGGTCACGACCACGTAGAACGCCAGCCCGAGCACGGCCACCGGGAACACGCCGAACACCATGGACTGCGAGCTGGTGATCACGGCGGTGCAGTTGAACGTGCCGTTGCCGCCGGTTGGACAGCCGGCCAGGTGCGACCCGTTGAAGTGCGCGTACGTCTCGTACGCGGACAGCCCGAGCCCGACGATGGCGAGTGCCAGCGTGGTGAACTGGAGCCAGATCGGCGGGCCGGCCGGCCTGGCTGGCGCGACAGGCTCAGCCGTGACGGCCGTTGCCTGCCGCTTCGCACGGCCGGGACCACCTTGCGCCGTTTCCCGCGGCTGCTCCGCCTGCGCTCCTGCTGCCTGCGGCTTTGCCGACGCTCCCTGCGGCTTTGCCGACGCTCCCTGCGGCTTAGCTGCGGGTGCCTTGGCCGCCTGGGACCCTTTGGCCCCCTGCGGCTGCTGCCCCTGCTGCTTCGGCGCGGCGGTGCGCGCCGCGGGACGGGCGCCCCCGGACCGGTTCCGGGACCGTGCCTTCGAGCTTGCCATCGGGGTTGCTCTCCCGTGCTGTCATCGCGGCGGCTGGTCGCTGCTCAGCTTACAGCCGGTAACCGCGCCGCGGCCTGTCAGGTGCTAACTCGCGAACTTGCTCTCCAGCGCCTGGATGGCGGGCGTACAGGCACTGGCCGGCTGGTTGTTCGTCATCTTGCAGATGCCGGCGGTCATGTAGTTGGCCGAGCCGAGCACGCCCTTCGCGATCGCCGAATTCGGCTGCGTCATCGCCGTGGCGATCTGGCTCCAGCTCTTGCCGTCGATGACGGTAGGACCGTACGGGGACAGGTTGCCGACCTCGACGTACTTGTTGCCCATGTCGATGAACGGGATCGCGCCGCTGTAACCGTTGGCGCCCGGGTCGTACTGGGTGAGCAGCGCCTGCTGGGCGGACGTCGGTGTCTGCAGGGTGACGTAGGGCACGCTTGTGTCGCTCGAGTTCCCCTGCCGCTCGTTCGTGGTCTCCTCGACGGGGGTGAAGGTGATGTACGGGCTGGTGTACTTCGAGCCGTAGAACGACCACGTGGGCGTGTTCGGGTCGGTGTCGCTGCTGGACGAGTGGATCGTCTTGAGCCCGGAGAACGTGCCGAAGCGGCTCAGCGACGCGATCATGGCCCAGCGCTGGGCGCCGCAGAACGGGCAGTATTCTGCGCCGATATACAGGACCTCCGGCTTGCCGCCCGAGGTGAGCGGCTTGCCGTTGACGGTCGCGAAGTACCCGGCGTTCGCCGCGCTGGCGGCCGGGATCTCGCTGGCCGGTATGAAGTCGGCGCTGCTGACGGTGCCCGCGCCCACCTGGTCCTGAACGCTCGCAGGGACGGTGGTCACCTGCTTGGTCAAGGTGGTGAGGGCGGTGCCTGTCGGCCCGTTGCTCGACGCCCCGGCCGAGCCGCCGCCGCTGTTGACCTTGACCAGGACGAAAGCGAGCACCACGACGATCACGGCGAGGATGGACCCGCCGGCGATGTAGATCCGCTTGCGCTGTTCAGCGCGCCGCGCCGCCTCCCGCTGCGCCGCGACACGCGCGCGCCGATCGGGTGCCTGCTTGGTCCTGCTCGCTTTGCCCATACCGCACATGGTAGGGGGATTTGGGCGCGCTATGTCCGGTCTGCGCCTGAGAGATACCTCTGGGTAGCCCGAACGCGACCTGACCTATACAAACGGGCAAGTCGCCGCCGTCCACGTCAGATCTTCGCCTGCAACGACTGCACCACCGGCGTGCACGCGGACGCCGGCTGGTTGTTCGTGAGCCCGCAGATCGCCGCGGTCATGTAGTTGGCGGTGCCGAGCACGCCTGCGGCTACCGGGCTGCCGGGGTTATGCAGGTCGGCCGCGATCTGGTTCCAGGTCAGCCCGCCCAGCACGCCAGGATCGTAGGAGGCGCCGACGGTCAGGTACTTGTTGCCGTAGCTGATGAACGGGATGGCACCGCCGTTGGCGGAGTCGTATTTGGTGAGCAGCGCCTGCTGCTCCGCGGTTGGCGTCTGCAGCGGGGTGTAAAAGCCGGTGGAGGGGTCGGGGACGTTCGTGTACGTCTCGACCGGGGTGAACGTCAGGTACTTGCTCGCGTAGCTCGCGTGCGCGAACGTCCAGGTCGCCGTGTTCGGATACGGCTCGGCCTGCCCGGCGCCGTCCTTGGCCGCCGAGTGAATGAGCCCCAGCCCGCTGAGCGTGCCGAAGCGGCTGAGCGCCACCACCATCGCCCAGCGCTCGGCGGCGCAGTACGGGCAGTACTCGGCGCCGATGTAGAGCACCTCCGGCTTGCCGCCGCTGGTGAGCGGCGCGCCGCTGATCGTCTTTGGCGGGGAGGTCGTCGCTCCTGCCCCGATCTTGTCCAGGGTGGCAGCCGGGACGGAGGTTGTCGTGGTGACGAGGCTGGCGACCGCCTGGCTGGCCGGCGCGGCTGAGGGGCTGCTGCCGCTGCCGCCAGTCGTGGAATTCCCGCCGGCCAGGACGAGCCCGAGGACAATCCCCACGACCGCGACGATGGCGCCGCCCGCGATCAGGATCCGGTTCCTGGTTCGCGTACGCTGCGCGGACGCCCGTTGCGCCGCGATCCGCGCGCGCCTGTCAGAACCTTGATTGGCCACGTTCGCCCCGCCCATCCGGCCAGCCCCGCATGCGATGCGTTGCGCAGCCATCACTACGCGTATATCGCCCCGCACTGCTCGTGATTAGATGGCCCCATCGTAGGCCCCGCGCCAGGCGGGGGTGCCCCAGGGGCGTCAGGACTGAGGGTAAGAGGCCGGCCCCGCGACAGGAGTGAGGGGGGGTGCCGCGGGGGCCGGCCGTAGGCAACCGCGACGCGCCGGGGGTATGGTGGCCGGCCCGGCCGTCGGTTGCTTATTCAGTGATAATCGGTGTATCTCCACGTGATCTAGATATTTTCTAGAGGCGGGACCTGGAGTCGGGTAATCTCCGTATCAATAACCGTCTGATCGCGTTGTGTAGCAGGCCCCTGGAGCAGGCAATACCTGTAGCAGGAAGCACCTGGAGCAGGCAGGGCGAGGCAGGCCGGTTGTGCCGAGCACGAAGGGGGCAGCGAGGCTGTGGTGTCGCTGCGGGTGGGTGTGCTGGGGCCGGTGACGGCTTGGCGGGACGAGCGAGAGATCCAAGCGGGGCAGCCACGGCAGCTGGCGGTTCTCGGCATGCTCGCGACGCGCGCCAATCGCGTGGTATCCCGCGGCGAGCTGGTCGACGCGGTGTGGGGCGAGGAGCCGCCGGCCACCGCCGAGGGCGGCATCTACACGTACGTGGCGGGCCTGCGGCGGGCCCTGGAACCGGACCGTCCCCGCCGCGCCCCTGACC
>NZ_JBARCR010000165.1:0-2919 GCF_049794275.1 Trebonia sp. | reverse complement strand
TACGGGTGCACTCGCAAAGCTAGTAGTCTCACTGTGACTACTAGCGTAAACCGAGGCGTATCACGAGCCAAGCGGTGCAGTTGGTCTGCGAGCCAAAGCGGCCGATCAGCCGAAGGTGAACGAGTAGGCCTGCAGCCCCGGTGAGAGCCTGATGGTCACAGTGCCTTCGCTGGCCGGCTGTTGGGTGGTGACGGTGTAGATGTCGGGGGCGCCGGAGACGCGAATGACCTTGCTCTCGCCCCCGGCGGAGACGGTGAGGGTTCCGCTGCCTCCGACGTCGAGGTAGACGCTTGAGGCGTGGTAGGCGAGCGTGATGTCGGCGCGGTTGCCTGCGGTGATCGACTGCTGGCCGATGGTCCAGGTGCCGGCGAGGGTGAACGAGTCCGCGGGGAGTGTGGCTGGTGGCACGAACCGGCGCTGGCCGGGCTTGTAGGCAGTGCTGCCAGAGTAGAACTGTACGCGTTCGTCGCCGAGGTAGGTCTCCTGCGTCTGCTGCGGGTCGTCAGGGGTGGTGTCGCGGACATTGGTTGCCGGCGGCAGGGTGATCCCGGGGTGGGCGGCGGTAAGCAGCTCCCGGATGAGCTGCTCCTCGCTGGTGTAGTCGCCTTCTCCGATGGAGATGTGCCGGATCTGGCCGCTGGCGTCGATGAGGTAATCCGCCGGCCAGGACTGGTTGTCGTAGGCATTCCACGTGTCGTAGGAGTTGTCGAGCGCGACAGGGAAAGTGAGGCCGAGCCGACGGACGCCGGAGGCGACGTTGGACGGCACGTGCTCAAAGGCGTACTCGGGGGTGTGCACGCCGACCACTCGGAGCCCGGCGGAGGCGTAGTCCTTCGCCCACGCCTCGACGTGCGGAAGCTCGCGCTGGCAGTTGATGCAGGAGTAGGCCCAGAAGTCGACTAGGACGACCTTGCCCCGCAGCGAGGCCATGGTCACCGGCTCGCCGCCGGGGGTGTTCAGCCACTGCTGGATGCCGGCGAAGGCGGGCGCGGGACCGCATTGCCCCAGCCCCGCGCCGGGGACACCGTACAGGACCGCCTGCTGGCAGGCCTGCAGCGAGGCGCTGCCGCTGCCGCCCCCTGCCGCCGCCGCGCCCTTTTCCAGGGAGTTGCCGAGGGATGCGGCGTAGTTCGGGACATCGCGCTGGACCAGGTCAGAAAGGTTGAACGTCAGCGCGACGGCCAGGACGATGACGACGACGCCGCTGACCGCGCGAAATACGCCCTGATGACGCCGGAAAGCCCCGAGGCGCTGGCTCATGGCGCGACCCGCAAGCGCGAAGGCGAGCAGCGGGATCGCGGTGCCGACGGCGAAGCCCAGGGTGAGGCCGATCGTGCGGAGGCCGATGTGACCCGTGGCGCCAGCCACGATGATGGCGGCCAGGACCGGCCCCGCGCAGGGCACGAAGACCGCACCGAGGGCGATCCCGAGCAGGAAGCCGCCGCGGCCGGTGTTGAGGGCACGCTGGGGGAACCGGGAGAAGGGCCGCTCCAGCAGGTGACCGAGCGGCGGCACTAGCAGCCCCAGCCCGACAAGCACCAGCAGGGCCAGGCCCAGCCAGCGGATCGCGTCCCCTGGCAAGTGCAGGCTGGCGAGAAGAAGACTGCCGAAGAGCGTGAAGACCGCGAAGCTCAGCGTCAGGCCGAGGACGACCAGATAAGGCCGGCGCCGCGCTGACTCCGCATCCTCCCCGGCGCTGCCCCCGCCGAGCAGGACAACAGGAAGCACCGGCAGGACACACGGGGAAAGGCCCGTAATGATTCCGCCAACCAGGCCGATCAACACCAGCGTCACGCGCAACCTCCTGCTGACGGCCAGGCCCGGCGTCGTTCCGAGTTCTACGCCTAAAACTAGCCGAGCGAAACTAGCCGAGCGCCATGAGCCCGAGCAGCTCGTAGCAGACGTGCGCGGCGGCCACGGTGGTCACCTCGGCGTGGTCGTAGGCGGGCGCCACTTCGACGACGTCCGCGCCCACCAGCCGCAGGCCGGCAAGACCCCGCAGGATGCCGAGCAGTTCCCTGGAGGTGAGGCCACCGGCTTCCGGGGTCCCGGTGCCCGGTGCGTGCGCCGGATCCAGCACGTCGATGTCGATCGACAGGTACAGCGGGTTGTCCCCCACCCGCTCACGTATCGCGGCGGCGACGTCGTCGACGCCCATGCGCCCGACGTCCATAGCGGTGACGATCTTGAAGCCGAGTCCGGCGTCCTCCGTCAGGTCGGTCGGGGCGTACAGCGGGCCGCGGATGCCGATGTGCATGCTGTGCCCGTCAAGGAACAGCCCGTCTTCTGCGGCGCGCCGGAACGGCGTGCCGTGCGTGAGCGGCGCGCCGAAGTAGGTCTGCCACGTGTCGAGGTGGGCGTCAAAATGCACCAGGGCGACGGGCCCGAACCGCCGCCTGGTGACTCGCAGCAGCGGGTAGGCGATGGTGTGGTCGCCGCCGATCGCCAGCAGGCGGCCGGCATCGCCGAGCAGGGCGGCAGCGGCCGTCTCGATCTGGTCGACGGCCTCCTTGATGTCGAACGGATTGCACGCGATGTCGCCGGCATCCGCCACCTGCTGCGCGCCGAACGGCGCCACCTCCAGGCCTGGGTTCCACGGGCGCAGCAGCCGGGATCCCTGGCGGACCGCGGCCGGACCGAAGCGGGCCCCTGGCCGGTAGGATGTGCCGCTATCGAACGGGACGCCGACCACTGCCACGTCGCAGCGGGAGACCTCATCCCGTCGCGGCAGAAGCGCGAAGGTCGGCGGCCCCGCGAAGCGTGGCGTCCGGCTTGCGTCCATGGGCCCGCGCTCGGCGCGACCAGCCCCGCCAGGCAGATCCTCGGTACCCGCCAACTCGTCCTCCCGCTGCCGGTTCCTCGCCGCTCACATGGCCACCAGCGTCCGGCTTAGCAGATGGCTCCCAGCGCGGGCAATAA
>NZ_JBARCR010000164.1:0-3941 GCF_049794275.1 Trebonia sp. | reverse complement strand
CCGTCGGGGGGGCAGCCGGTGATGCCGGTGATCAGCCATGGGCCCTCGGCCAGCTCGACGAGCGCGATCGCGTACGGGATTGTGTCCGCGAACGCGAAGTGCGTCGGGTGGCGGACGACCGTGTAGGTGTAGACGGTCCCGGTGCCGGATACCTCCCGCCAGCCGAGGTCGCGGCCGTGGCAGCGCGGGCAGGCCGGCAGCGGCGGGTGCGACAGCTGGCCGCAGGACCGGCACTCCTGGATGGCGAGCCGCCCCTCGCGGGCCGCCTCCCAGTACGGGGCCGTCAGCTCCGTCATCCCGGGAACAACCGTCATGACCGTGTTCACCTCGCCAGGATCGTGGCGCTGCCGGCCGGCGCGCCGACCAGGGCGACCTCAGCGCCGGCCACCTGGTTGCACGCGGTGCCGCGCAGCTGGCGGACCGCCTCGAGGATGCCGTTCATCCCGTGCAGGTACGCCTCGGACAGGTGCCCGCCGTGCGTGTTGACCGGCAGCGGGCTGTCCGGCCCTGTGCCGTGGTCGAGGACGTACCGCCAGCCCGCGCCGTCGGCCGCGAACCCGTACGACTCCAAGGACCGCAGCGTCATGTACGACGTCGCGTCGTACAGCTCGGCGACGTCGATGTCCTTCCTGGAC
Organism: Trebonia sp.; assembly: GCF_049794275.1. Lineage (NCBI taxonomy): Bacteria > Bacillati > Actinomycetota > Actinomycetes > Streptosporangiales > Treboniaceae > Trebonia > Trebonia sp. The sequence goes on along the minus strand of NZ_JBARCR010000164.1, from coordinate 3,306 downwards.
ACGCCGGCCTGGCCGAACAGCCGGTCCGCGGCGGCGGCCGGGAACAGCTCGAGCATCTCCCCGCCGGTGTAGATGCCCATCGGCTCCCGGTACGGGCTCAGCGTCTGGGTGGCCGACAGCACGTACACCGGGTCGTCCCGCAGCGCCCGCGCCCGCTCCGCGCTGGTCACCACGAACGCGCAAGCCCCGTCGTTCTCCAGGCACAGGTCGAACAGCCGCAACGGCTCGCTGATCATCCGGGCATTCTGGTAGGTCTCCCAGTCCAGCTTGCGGTCCCGCATCATGGCGGCCGGGTTGCTGTTCGCGTACTGCCGCTGGGTGATGGCGATCGTGCCGAGCGTCCTGGTCAGGTCCTCGTCGGTCAGCCCGTGCACGGTGGCGTACCGCCTGGCCCATAGCGCGAACAGCTGGCCGGGTGACATCAGCCCGTACGGCCAGGCGAATGACAGGTTGTCCTGCTCGGGCACCACGATGTCCGCCGCGCTGTCCGCGGCCCCGCCGCCAGCCCGGTCAGCCCTGTCTCTCCGATCAGCTCTGCCGAACCGGCCGCCCCTGGACTGGCTGAGCGCCCGGTAGACCACGACGACGTTCGCCAGCCCGGCGCTGACCGCCGCGGCGGCGTGCGCCACGACAGCGCCGAGCGCCTCGCCGCCGTGCGGCGCCTGCGCGAAGAACGACAGCTCCCTGATGCCGAGCGCGCGGACCAGCATCGCCTCGCTGACCGTCTCGAACGGGGCGGTGAACCGGCACATCCCGTCCACGTCCGCGACGTCCACGCCGGCGTCCGCGCAGGCCGCGAGGACGGCCTCGACCGCAAGCTCCCACGCGGCCGGCGGCAGCGCCTTGGCATAGGCCGTCTGCCCGATGCCGGCGATCGCCGCGGCCTTCCGGATCACCCGTCGCTCCCGAGCCACTCCCGCAGCACCTCGGCGGTGTGCTCGCCTGGCCGCGGGGGCGTCGCCACCCGGGCGGGCGACCTGGACATCCGCACCGGCCAGCCCGGTATGGTCACCGTTCCGCGCACCGGGTCGTCGACGGTGACAAAGATCCCGCGGTCCCGCAGGTCAGTGTCGTTGAGCACCTCAGTCGTGGTGCGCAGCGCGCCGGCCGGGACGCCCGCGCCGCCGAGCACCCGCATCACCGTCATCTTGTCCAGCGTGGCCGTCCAGGCGCGGACCGCCTCGTCGACGGCGGCCTTGTGCTCGCCGCGGCTCGCCATCGTGGCGAACCTCGGGTCGCCGAGCAGGTCCTCCCGGCCCATCGCCTTGGCCATCCGCTCCCACTGACGGTCGCTCCCGCAGTGGATGTGCACATAATCGCTCGGCCCGAACGGCGGGCACGGGTAGATGTCGGACGGCGCGGTCGTGACCAGGAACGGCGGCCGGTTCCCGAACCGCGGAGTGTCCATGCCGCGCTCGATCGGCCAGCCGTAGTGGATCCGCATGAAGGTCGCCACCTGGTCGGTCATGGCGATCTGCACCCGCTGGCCGAGTCCGTCCTTCTCCCGCTGGTACAGCGCGGCGAGGATCGCGCCGGCCAGCACCATGCCGGTGCCGGTGTCGCCCACGTCGGGGCCGGGCTTCATCGGCAGCGCGTCCGGCTCGCCGGTGATGCTCGACCCGCCGGAGAAACCCTGCGCGATCGGATCGAAGCACGGGAAGTCCCGGTACGGCGAATCCTCGGCGAACCCTTTCACCTGCGCGTAGATCAAGCGCGGGTTCAGCGCCGACAGGACATCCCAGCCGAGCCCGAGCCGGTCGATGACGCCGGGGCTGAAGTTCTCCACGAAGATGTCCGCGCGCTCGGCCAGCCGCAGCGCGGTGCGCAGCCCGTCCGGTGCTTTCAGGTCGAGCTCTATCGACTTCTTGCTTGCGTTGTTCAGGTAGAACGGGATCGCGTCGAAGCTGTCCCTGCTGCCCGGCGCGATCACCTTGACGACCTCGGCCCCGAGGAACGCCAGCGCCAGCGTCGCCGACGGCCCGGCGACCTGGTGAGTCAGGTCGAGCACCCGAACTCCGTCTAGCGCCCGTCCTGACTCTCCCATCGCCCACCTCCGACCCCTGGCCGCATCGTCGCGATGCCTTGGAACGTATACGATCCGCCAGCCACGGGCAAGGCTCGGCGCAGGGGCCGGGCCCTCGGCAGGCGCTCAGCCGACGGCCGGGGGCGGGGCCGCCGGGGGCACCGAAGGCACCCCTGCCTGACCGGGCGCCGGCGCCGCGGAACTGCCGCGCAGCAGGTAGGCGGAGTGCAGCAGCTCTGGGTTGTCGCGCAGCTCGCTGGCCGTGCCCGAGTAGCGGATCACGCCGCCTTCCATCACGTACGCGCTGGTCGCCAGGCCGAGCGCCACCGTCGCGAACTGCTCGATGAGCAGCACGCCGATGCCGGAGGCCACCAGGGCGCGGATCACCGGGATGAGCCGGTTGACTACCACCGGCGCCAGGCCGAGCGACAGCTCATCGATCAGGATGTACTTCGGCTGCGAGACCAGCGCCTGGGCGAGCACGACCATCTGCTGCTCGCCGCCGGACAGCGACCTGGCCGGCACCGTGAGCCGCTGCTCCAGGGCGGGGAACAGCTCGAGAGCGCGGGCGCGGCCCTCTACGGCCGCCTGCTTGGACAGCGCGTAGGTGGCCACCCGGATGTTGTCCTCGACGGACAGGTCAGGCAGCAGCCGCCGCCCCTCGGGCACGATCGCCACGCCGGCGGCGCGGATCTTCTCCGGGCGGCGGCCCGCCAGCTCCATGCCGTCCATGGACACCGACCCAGGGCGCGGCTTGAGCACCCCGCCGACGGCGAGCACCATGGAGGACTTCCCTGCGCCGTTCGGCCCGAGGACGGCGGTCACCTCGCCCGCGGGAACGGTGATCGTCACGTCCTTGACGACCGGCCGGCCGCCGCGCTCGACGGTCAGGCCGCTCAGGGTGAGCGCGCTCATGTCGCGACCTCCGCTGTTCCGATATAGGCGCGCATCACGTTCTCGTCGCGCAGCACCGCCGCGGTCGGGCCGGACGCGATCAGCTTGCCGAAGTCGAGCACGGCCGTGGTCTCGCACACCGCGGAGACCAGCGACATGTCGTGGTCGACGAGGATGACCAGCGCGCCGGTCTTCTCGGGAATCGACTTGATCACCGAGGTCAGGTGCGCCGTTTCCTCCTCGGGCAGCCCGGCCGCGGGCTCGTCGAGCAGGATGAGCCGCGGCTTGCCCGCCAGCGTGCGGGCGACCTCGACGAGCCGCCGCTGGCCGGCGCCGAGCGAACCGACCCGCGCGCCGGGAGACAGGCCGCCGCCGGCGAACTTGATGGC
>NZ_JBARCR010000163.1:0-6488 GCF_049794275.1 Trebonia sp. | reverse complement strand
GTCCCGCAGGGCGCATAGTTCACAGCGTCACCAAGTCCCTTTAGTGCTGGGGATTTGACCCCGCTGCGGGGTCAAATCCCCAGCACTAACGCAAAACAGCCCATGGCCGGGTTCCATATGCCTGACGTAATGGACAGCAGAGGCGCTTGGGACGCCTGGTGCGGGTTGGCACTGGACCCGGGGCTGGGCGCCCGGCGGGGGTTACGGGTGGGCGGTGGTGACGCCGACGGACTTGAGGTGGGCCGTGTTCTCGGCGTCGAGGGTGGCGTAGGCGGCGTTTTCCCCGGCCGCGTACTCGACCGGGCCCGCCTGGCGGCCGTCGAGGCCGGCTTCGGCCTCGTAGACGATCGTGGCGTTGCCCTCGAGGACCGGGAGCCAGGCGCCGTCGCGGACCCGGATCGACGCGGCGGCGACGCCGCCCGCGTTCCGCACGACGAGGCGCTGGCCGGGGTCAAGGCCCGTCACCCGCGAGTAGGCGGCGCGGGAGGCGACCACGCCGGAGCCGCAGGACGGGGTCAGGCCCGCGCCGCGCTCGAAGGTGCGGACGAACACCTCCGGGGCCGCTGAGGCGGATGAGGTGGGAGGGGCGGAGGTGGAGGTTGTGGTTCCGGCGTCGAGCGGCAGCAGGAACGAGACGTTCGCGCCGTCGGGGAACACCTCGTCTGCCCGCTTCCCCGCCTCGATCAAGTCGGGCTCGGAGTACTCGGCCACCACGGCCACCACGTGCGGGTTGGGCACGGTCACCGCGGTGAAGCCGCCGAACGGCGCGGGCGGCGGCGCGGCGAACCGCACGGCGGGCAGTTCGAGCAGCACCTGCCGGACCCCCTCCGGGGTGGACGGCGCGCGGCGCACCGTGTAATCGCGGCCGCCGCTGGCCACGACCTCCGCGTCGGTGCCCCGCTGGTCCAGGATCAGCCTGCCCAGGCCGCGCATCCCGTTCCCGCAGAACTCCGCCGCGGAGCCGTCGGGGTTGAAGAACCACGCCCGGGTGTCCGGTGCGCTGGCGTCGTAGAGGTAGATCCCGTCGCTGCCGCCGGTCCACGCGTCCCGGTCGCATACTCGCCTGACGAACTCGCGAAGCGCGGCGTCCGTCGGCCATGCCGGCGGCGTCGCGTCCATCGCGAAGATCTCGTTGAGTGACCCGTGGGTCTTGACCAGGCGCATCGGTAAGCGAGTTTAGCCTGAGTGGAACCACGAGGCCGTTCGGGATGACGAGAAGCCGCAGCCACTCACATGCCGAAAGCCGGATACGTCGAGAAGCGGGCGCCTGCCGCGAAGTTCCTGACCGCCACCCGAGCGCGGTCGATCATGTTCGCGGGCAGCTCGGTCAGCGGAAACCAGCCGAAGTCGCTGTAGCTCTTCGTTGGCCCCCCGGTCTCGCCTTCCCAGCCGTCCGCGGTGAGGAAGAACGCCATCCGGCCCGCGCCCGACACGTCGTGCATGACGTGTGCGAGCGCCACCCTCCCAGGGTCGAGAAAGATCCCGACCTGGGCGTCCGATACCCGGACGGCGGCCTCCACGAGCGTCTCGCGCTCGGCCAGGCGGCCGGACGGCGGCTCGTAGGCGCCGTCTCCGTACCCCGTATTCGCGCGTCTGCCGAGTAGCACCTCTCCCTGGTCGAGCAGCAGCAAGTGCACATCAACGATCAGTTGAAAGTGCCGGCTGTGCCTGGCCGCGTCAGCGGCCAGGGGCTGAGTGAGGGTTCTGGTCATGACTCGATGTCCCGCCCGGCTCGCCATCGTATTTCCCCGGTCCCCGGTGCGGTTTCCCGCTTCCCCGGAACAGGTACGGTACAGCGGGCGTCCTGTGGATCGCCATGTGCGTAACCCCGCCGACGCTGTGGATCGCCGCCTCTTAGCCGGGTAGTCGGCTGTGGACTTCCTGAACGCCGAGCCTGCACGTGCACGGGTTAGACGCTGTGGAGGTCAGCTGACCGGCTGTGGACGAACAGCGGCGGAAAAGTTTCCCGGCTTCAGCTCTCGCCGCGCTCGCGGATCGCTTTCAGCTCCTCATGCATCCGGTGCACGACCATGAACAACTCGAGCACCATGCGGTACGCGCCGAGCGTCAGCACCACCAGGATCGGGTCCACCACGAGCAGCGTGAAGAAGCCGCCCGCCGCGCCGCCGTACTTGAAGCCGAAGCGGAGGAAGATCAGCGCCCAGATCACCGTCCAGATGGTGACGAGGACGTAGATCACCTTGACGATCTTCGGGGTGACGAACGAGGTGAAGCTGAAGTCGAACAGCGAGCCGAGGAAGCCCTTGGCATCGCTACTCCGCTTCGCCCCCGCCGGCTTCAGGCCGGAGACGGCCTGCCAGTGCGGCGCCGGCTGGCCCTGCTGCTGCCCCTGATAGGCCTGGTCGCCGTACGCGTGGTCGGCGTACGGGCGGTCCTGCGCGCCGTAGGCCTGGTCCTGGACGGTGTACGCAGGGGGGGTGTAGCCGCCTTGCTGGGCGTAGCCCTGACCGTAGCCCTGGGGGCCCTGGGGGCCCTGGGGGCTCTGCGCGCTCTGCGGGCTCTGCGCGGGCTGGGCGCCCTGCCCCGGCTGCGGGTAGGCGTACGTCTCCTGCTTTTCGGCAGGCGGCGCGCTGAAGGCCTGCCAGGACGGACGGGCCTGGTCTTGCTCGGACGACTGCCATGGGGGATCTTGCGGCTGACCAGCCAAAATCTTCTCCGTGGGGGTCTTGGTCCTCGGGGTGGTAAAAGTCGGGCATCGCGTTGTTCCGTTATCCTGCCACACTCCTAAACGCCATACCCCGTGCTGTTGTGACATGCGGGTGACGTTGCGCCGGGGAGGCGATGAGTTTCGCGGGCTCCTGTCGTCACTACTGGAACGACCGCTTACGCGGGAGCGCCGAAACACCGGTTCGATACTAGGCTACCCCCTGAACGGGTGTTCCAAAAATCCACGGAGGGTCCAGTGCGATGACACAGGTACGGGTACTGGCGGGGACGCGCAAGGGTGCGTTCGTCCTCACTTCTGACGGCAAGCGCGACAAGTGGTCGGTGAGCGGGCCGCACTTCGGGGGGTGGGAGGTGTACCACATGAAGGGCTCCCCCGCCGCTCCGGACCGGCTGTACGCCTCGCAGAACACGGGGTGGTTCGGCCAGCTGATCCAGCGTTCCGACGACGGGGGCGCGACCTGGCAGCCGGCCGGGAACGACTTCGGCTACGCCGGCGGCGACCCGGGCACGCACCTGTGGTACGACGGCACGCCGCGGCCGTGGGAGTTCAAGCGGATCTGGCATCTCGAGCCGTCGCCGGACGACCCGGACACGGTGTACGCGGGCGGGGAGGACGCAGCGCTGTACAAGTCGGCCGACGGGGGCCTGACTTGGACCGAGCTGACCGGCCTCCGGGTACAGCCGTCCGCGCCCGGCTGGCAGCCGGGCGCGGGCGGTCTCTGCCTGCACACGATCATCCTGCAGAAGTCGCGGATGTTCGTCGCGATCTCCGCGGCGGGCACGTTCCGGTCCGACGATTCCGGCGAGACGTGGCGGCCGGTGAATCGCGGGCTGCATTCTGAGGGCATCCCGGACGGGGACGCCGAGGTGGGGCACTGCGTGCACCACGTCGAGGCGCACCCGTCCCAGCCGGACACGCTGTTCATGCAGAAGCACTGGGACGTGATGCGGTCCGACGACGGCGGCCTGTCGTGGACGGAGGTCAGCGGGAACCTGCCAACCGACTTCGGGTTCCCGATCGGCGTGCACGCGCACGAGCCGGACACCATCTACGTGGTGCCGATCACCAGCGACAGCCTGCACTACCCGCCGGACGGAAGGCTGCGGGTGTGGCGGTCGAGGTCCGGCGGCAACGAGTGGGAAGAGCTCTCGGCCGGGCTGCCGGAACGGGACTGCTACGTGAACGTCTACCGGGATGCGATGGCGGTGGACACGCTGGATTCGTGCGGCGTCTATTTCGGCACCACCGGCGGGCAGGTGTACGTCTCACCCGATTCAGGGGACTCCTGGGCGCCGATCGTGCGGGACCTGCCCGCCGTGCTGTCGGTCGAGGTCCAGGTCCTGTCATGACCTACCCTGGCGCCGCGCTGGGCACGCAGGTGCGCGTGGTGCTGCCCGCACACCTGCGGAACCTGGCCGGGGTGCACGGCGAGGTCCTCGTGCGCCTCTCCGTCCCTGTGCTCACCCAGCGAGCGGTGCTCGACGCGGTCGAGTCACGGTATCCGGTGCTCGGCGGCACGATCAGGGACCGGCGTACCGGCAAGCGGCGGGCGTTCATCCGCTTCTACGCGTGCGAGCAGGACCTGTCTAACGAGCCGCCGGACGCGCCGCTGCCCGACGCGGTGGCGGCGGCGATCGTGGCGGGTACCGAGCCGTTCCTCGTCGTGGGGGCGATGGCCGGCGGATAATCACCGGTGTGAGCGAGCTTTCCGGCACCGGTGCCGGCGCGGGCAACGGCAAGGACGGCGGCGCGGGCGCGGGCGGTGGCGCCCGTGACCGGACGTTCCTCGTCACCGGGGGCAACACCGGCATCGGCCGGGCGACGGCGACCGCGCTGGCCGCCGGCGGCGGTCGGGTGTACATCACGAGCCGTTCGGCCGAGGCGGGCGCGGCGGCGGTGGACGCGATCAAGTCCGCCGCCGGCTCGCAGGCGGTATGGCTGCTGCCGCTCGACCTGGCGTCGCTCGCCTCGGTCCGCGACTGCGCGGCGGTGTTCCTCGCCAGGGACGAGCCGCTGCACGTGCTGGTGAACAACGCCGGGGTGGGCGGGCAGCGCGGGAAGACAGCGGACGGGTTCGAGCTGCACTTCGGCGTGAACCACCTGGGGCACTTCGCGCTGACGATGCTGCTGCTCGACCGGCTGAAGGCGAGCGGGTCCGGCACCCAGGGCGCACGCGTCGTCACCGTGTCGAGCGACGCGCATTACGGCGCGCCCGGCATCGACTTCGACGCGGTACGGCGTAGCACGCCGTCGTTCACCGGCCAGCGCGAGTACGCGGTCTCCAAGCTGTGCAACGTGCTGTTCACCCAGGAACTGGCGCGCCGGGTCAGCGACGTGTCGTCGTACGCGCTGCACCCTGGCGTGGTCGCCTCCGACATCTGGCGGCGCGTGCCACGGCCGGCTCGCGCCATCATCAAGCGCCGGATGCTCACCGTCGAGCAGGGCGCGGTCACGTCGGTGTACTGCGCGACGTCGCCCGCGGTGGCTGCCGAGAGCGGGCTGTTCTACGACAAGTGCGCGGTGCGCGCGCCCAGCCGGGTCGCGACGCCGGAACTGGCCGAGCTGCTGTGGAAGCACAGCACCGAATGGACCGGCCTGGGCTGACCCTGCGCCCGCGCCAGCTCGCCGGTTACCCAGGCTGGTTATCCAGGCGCCAGGCGAGCTTCCGCGCGCAGCGGCTCGAACAGCTCGACCGGGTTCCCCGACGGGTCCTCGATCATCACCTGCCTGGCGCCGATCCCGTCCACGATCTCGTTGCGGAACGTGACGCCCGCGGCGCGCAGCTCCCCGGCGGCGGCCGCCAGGTCCTCCACCTGCAGCATGAACCGGTTCCAGCCGCCGGGCCGCTGCGCGGTGCCGTCGGGCATCGGCCGGGACCCACCGCCTGGGTGCCCGGCGGGAACGGGCGCGACCAGCACCAGCCGCAGGTCGCCGTGCGTCAGCATGGCGAACGCCGGGTCGGGGTGCATCAGCTCGCGGAAGCCGAGCCTGTCGCGGTAGAAGGCGATGGCCGCGTCGACGTCGTCGACGATGTAGCGAACGCTCACGGTGCTCATGGTGGTGACGGCCTTTCGTGATAGCCGGCGGTGGGCTCGAACAGCTCGACCAGGTTTCCCGCCGGGTCCTCGATCAGCGCCTGCCGGACGGCGACGCCCGCGCTGACGTCGGCGCGGATGCGGACGCCTGCCGTGCGGAGTTCCGCGACGGCGGCGGTGACGTCGGTGACCTGGAGGGTGATCCGGTTCGATCCCCCGGCCGCGGGCACGGTGCCGTCCGGCAGCGCCCGGCCGGCGCCGGGCAGCCCGGGGACGCTCAGCAGCAGCCGGAGGCCGCCGCCGTAGAGCATGGCGAACGCCGGCGCGGAACGCAGTTCCTCCTCGAAGCCGAGACGCTGGCAGTAGAACTCGATCGCGGCGTCGAGGTCGCCGACGAAGTACCGGACGGTGGGGTTGTCGCGCACGCGTGCGGCGATCGGCAGGCCCTGCGGAGGTTGCGGGGCCGGCTGGCTGCTCACGTGGCGTTCGAGCGCACCGGAGGCGATCAGCTCGTCGATCGCGGCGGCCCGCGCCTGCATCTGCGCCTGCATCTGCTCCGCGTTGTCCAGGGCGCGCTGGATCGCCAGGCCGATGTTGCCCACTTCCTCGGAGGTGCCGGTGACAGCCTCGTTGATGCGGGTCTGCGCCTCGGCGGCGGCGGACGTGATCCGGCGCAGCAGGGCGGCGGTGAACTCCGGGCGCGGGTCGACCGGAACGACCGACAGCCGGAGGGCGTCAAGCGGGTCAGCGGCCATCGCGCCCCT
>NZ_JBARCR010000162.1:0-2113 GCF_049794275.1 Trebonia sp. | reverse complement strand
CAGCGCGACCGCCGCGCCGATCCCGCCCGCCCCGGCGACGAGAGCCGCGCGGCCCCGCAGTCCAAGCCAGTCCGTCATAGCGAGCAGTGAAGATCACCGCCGCGACTTCGTCCACGCGCGTTCCATTCATTGGCATGAAGCCGCGCCCACCAGCGGCGGTTCAGCACACTGAAAGACCATGACCCGACTGCCCGCGTCGGCCCGCCAGCAGAACTTCCAGGAGAATCAGCATGAAACTCGTGACCTTTAACGACGGCCAGGTCGGCCGCATCGCCGACGACCAGGTGATCGAGCTCGACGTCGCCTCGGTCAGGGAGTTCTTCGAGCGTGACCGGCAGGCGGCGGAAACCGGCCGCCGCTACCCGCTCGACGGGGTGCGGCTGCGCGCGCCGATCGTGCCGAAGAAGTTCTTCCACACCGCGGGGAACTTCCGCGAGCACCACGAGGACCTCGCCCGGGTCAACTGGTCGCACCCGGTCAACAAGGGCATCGTCTTCTTCCAGAACGTGGACGCGATCATCGGCCCCGGCGATCCGGTCGTCTATCCAGGGCAGCTCACCAGCGAACTCGACTACGAGCTCGAGATGGCGATCGTCATCGGCAAGCCGGGCAAGTTCTTCTCCGCCGATCAGGCGGCCGAGCACATCGGCGGCTACCTGGTCTTCAACGACATCACGGCGCGCGACATCCAGCGTCGCGAGATGCAGTCGGGTGTCTTCTCCTTTTCCAAGGCGATCGAGACCTTCTGCCCGATCGGCCCGTACATCCTCACCGCGGACGAGGTCGACGACCCGCACGACCTCGACATGGAGCTCCGGGTCAACGGCCAGGTCCGGCAGAAGTCCAACACGCGCAAGATGTCGGTGTCGATCCCGCAGCTGGTCGCCTACCACTCGCCGCAGGTCTACAGCGCCGGCGACCTGATCACGACCGGCACGGTCGCGGGCGTCGCCGCGAGCACCGACGACCCGTTCGCCAACTACCTCAAGCCCGGCGACGTGGTCGAGGCGGAAATCGAAAAGCTGGGGATTTTGCGGAACCCCGTCATCTCCTGGCGCGACGCCTACGGCACCGACGCCCCCGCCGCCGACAGCTGGATGTAGGCCGCGCCGCGCTGCTTTTCGGGCGCGAACTTTCGGGGTATGGATCACGCACTCGGCGCGATCCGTCGTTTTTCGAGCCTCTGCCCCAGTTTGCCGTCAGCCCGCTCGCCCGAAGGTAATCACATGGAAGCTAACGCAGACCGCTTCCTCGAACTCCTCCATCAGTTCGAGGACTTCACCGAGGCGATGTCTCCCGAGCGTGCGCACGCCGAGTTCGACGAGACGACCCTGCAGCTGTTCTGGATGCGGTGGCCGCGGGTGTCCTCATGGTCAGGGTCACTGTGGCGTATGCTGTCCGAGGAAATGTCTGGCCCGTCCGCGCCGCACACCGACTCGGAGTTCCACGAGGTGGGCGAAGGTGGCTGACCCTCCCCGGCGAGCGCTGACCGTCCGCGACCTGATGACCACCCGCGTGGTGACGACCGGCCCCGACGAGCCGGTGGCGGCCGCCGCCGCGGCCATGGTCCAGCGCGGGGTCGGATCGGCGCTGATCATGCAGGGCCGCTTCCTGGCCGGCATTCTCACCGAGCGGGACGTGCTCCGCGCCGCGGCATCCGGCATCGACCTGACCCATTCCCCGGTGTCCGCCTGGATGACCAGGGACCCGGAGCCGGCGTCCCCGGATACCACGGTCGAGGATGCCGCTCAGCTCATGCTGCTGCACGGCTTCCGGCACCTCCCGGTGCTGGAAGGCCGCGAGGTGCGCGGCATGGTCAGCCTGCGCGACCTGGCCGCCGCCAGGATCATCCGGCCCGTCCAGCGGAGCTGAATCCCTGCCGCTGCGGCCGGCGTCAGGACGGGTCGGCGTAGCCGTGGGTGTAGGCGTAGCGAGTGGCCTGGGCGCGGTCACGTGAGCCTGTCTTGGCGAAGATGCGGTTGACGTGGGTCTTGACCGTCGCCTCGCTGACGAACAGGGTGCGGGCGATCTCCCGGTTGGACTGGCCGGCCGCGATGAGGCGCAGCACCTCGGCCTCGCGTGGCGTCAGCTCGTCGTCGGCGCCCGCGCCAGG
>NZ_JBARCR010000161.1:0-3384 GCF_049794275.1 Trebonia sp. | reverse complement strand
GGCCAGTCCCGCGCCTGCCGTCCCGCACACCGCCGCCGCGTCCGCCGCGAGCGTCCCGCGCCTGGTCGTCCCCGACCTCATCGCCGCCGGCCCCGGCAGCGTCACCGCGGCCGATCTCGCCAGGCTCAGGAAGCTGAGCCAGGTCAGGTCCGTGCTCCCGGTCGACGGCGCGCGGATCACGGTCAACGGCAAGCCGCTGACGGTCATCAGCGCGACGGCGAGCGCGCTGCGTCCCTGGACACCCCCGGTCACGGCCGCCAGCGCCACGGTGTGGCGCGGCTTCGCCGCCGGCGACCTCATCACGACCGCGGCGGCGGCCCGCACGCTGCGGCTGTCTCACGGCGCGTACCCGGTGGCGGCGGCGGTCCGGACGACGATCAGGTTCGGCGGGACGGCGCTGCTCGGCGTGACCGGCGTGGACGCGATCGTGAACGAGGCCACGGCACGCCGCCTCGGTCTCGTCAGGAACGTGGCGGTGCTGGTCAACGCACCGGCCGCCGACATGACCAAGCTCGCCGCCCAGGTGAGCGCGGTGCTCGGCAAGCAGAGCCGGGTCGTCCGGCTGGTCCCGGTCATCGCCGGCACCACGCTGCCGGTCGACGCGCACCCGCCTACGGGCAGGCCGGGCAGCTACCTGGCGCTGTTCCAGGAGTCCGCCGCGCAGTACTGCCCTGGGCTGTCCTGGACGGTGCTGGCCGCGATCGGGCAGATCGAAAGCGGTGACGGCGCGAACACGGGACCGTCGAGCGCCGGGGCGCTCGGCCCGATGCAGTTCCTGCCGTCCACCTGGCGGGTCTGGGGCATCGACGCGTTCGGCGAGACCGGGCCGCCGGACATCATGAACCCGTACGACGCGGTACCGTCCGCGGCCGAGCTGCTGTGCGCCAGCGGCGCCGCCCAGGGCGGCCAGGGGCTGCGCCAGGCGATCTTCGCCTACAACCACGCCACCTGGTACGTGAACGAGGTGCTGACGCTGGCCGCCGAGTACGCCCGCGAGTCCGGCTGAGGACGCCCGCGAGTCCGGTTAAGGAACAGCATCGGGGCCGGGCGCAGGCGGCGGGCCCGCGAGCCGCCGCAGCCCGGCCAGGCAGAGCAGCACGCTGGCGGTGCCGCACGAGGCCGCGAACACGTACCCCCACCGCGCCCCGAACGCGTCGAGGATGAACCCCGCGGCCGTGGCCCCGCAGGCCACGCCGAGGCCGATCCCGGTCGACAGCCAGGTCATCGCCTCGGTGGTCCGCCCGGGCCAGGCCTGCTCCTCCATCAGGCTGTACCCGGCGATCAGCGTCGGCGCGATCGCCATCCCGCACAGGAACTGCACCAGCGCGAGCGTGATCAGGTTAGGCACCGTGCCGAACGTCCACACCCCGGCGACGGTGAGCGCCAGCGTGATCGCGAACCGCCGCCAGGTGGGCGACCGCCAGTTCCTTGTGCCGTACCAGAGGCCGCCGACGCCGCTGCCGAACGCCCAGCAGGCGAGCAGCACCCCGGCCAGCGGCTTGTGGCCGAAGCTCGTGGCGAACGCGACCGTGGACAGGTCCACAGAGACGAACATCCCGCCGAGGAACACATACACGGGAGCGAGCACGATGAGGCCGGGCGCGGCGAGAGAGAAACGACGCGCTCCCGGAGTATGCCGGGGACGTTCAGGAGAATCCTCCTGAGCCAGCTGGGGACGGTGCGGCGGCTCGGTGTCCCGCTGGGACGCGAACCAGAGCGTTCCCGCCAGGCAGAGCGCGGCGGCGGCGGTCACGCCGGCCGCCGGGTGGACCTGGGTAGCGAGCAGCGTCACCACGGCCGGGCCGACCATGTAGCACAGCTCGTCGCCGACCGACTCCAGCGAGAACGCGGTGTGCAGCCGGGGCGAGCCGGCCAGCAGCGCGCTCCACCGGGCGCGCACCATCGGGCCGAGCACCGGCATGCTGGCGCCGGCGAGGATGCCAGGGAGGAACAGCACCCAGTCCGGCGCCCCCAGCTGCACGGCGAGCACCAGCCCGGTGACCGCGAGCACGAACACGACGCACAGCGGTATCAGCACCCGCCGCTGGCCGAATCTGTCGACCCGCCGGGCGATCTGCGGCGCGCACAGCGCCGCGCCGAGCGACCCGGACGCCGCCACGCTGCCGGCCACTCCGTAATGGCCGGTTCGCGCGGAGATCAGCAGCACCGTGCCGAGCCCGAGCATGGCCATCGGCATCCGCCCGATGACCCCGGCCGCGGAGAACCGCCGCGCCCGCCGGTCACGGAAGATCTCCGCGTACGGCAGCAGGAACCCCCGTTGAATCCTCTCCCCCGTACTCGTCATCGCGTGCGTTGCCTCCCGAAACCCGACGATACCGGGCACAGGCACCAGGCGTCGCTGTCATTTTTCCGGCAGAGCGCCGGTTACCAGCGCGTGCCGGGTCCCTGGTTGGATAGAACACGTGCCGGCCTATGACGCGTTCCTGCTGCTGTCGTTCGGCGGCCCCGAGGGCCCCGACGACGTGCTGCCGTTCCTCGAGAACGTCACGCGCGGCCGTGGCGTGCCCGCGGAGCGGCTGGCCGAGGTGGCGGAGCACTACTACGCGGCGGGCGGGGTCAGCCCGATCAACGGCCAGTGCCGGGACCTGATCGCCGCGATCGAGGCCGCGGGCATGGACCTGCCCGTCTACTGGGGGAACAGGAACTGGCGCCCGCTGCTCACCGACACGGTGCGGCGGATGGCCGCCGACGGAGTGCGGCACGCGATCGCGTTCGCGACCTCCGCCTACAGCTCCTACTCGGCGTGCCGGCAGTACCGGGACGACATCGAGGCGGCGGTCGCGGCGGCCGGGCCACGGGCGCCGCGGATCGACAAGATCCGTCCGTACTTCAACCACCCGGGGTTCATCGAGCCGTTCGCGGCGAACACCGAAGCGGCGCTGCGCACCCTGCCGCCGGACGTCGCCGACGGTGCCCGGCTGGTGTTCACCGCGCACAGCGTGCCGGTCGGCATGGCCGCCGCCAGCGGCAGCGCGTCGGCCGGGACCGTGGTTCCAGGCGGCAGGTACGTGGCTGAGCTGAGGGAAGCTTCGCGGCTTATCTCGGAACGGACGCGTGGTGGCTCCCTGGGCTGGGACCTTGTCTTCCAGAGCCGCAGCGGCCCGCCGAGCGTGCCCTGGCTGGAACCGGACGTGAACGACCACCTGCGGATGCTGGCGAAAGACGGGGTGCCCGCCGTCGTGGTCGTGCCGGCCGGGTTCGTCAGCGACCACATGGAGGTCGTGCACGACCTGGACGTGGAGGCGGCGGAGACCGCGGCGTCGCTGGGCCTCGCGTTCGCGCGGGCGGCAGCGCCCGGCTCGTCGCAGCGGTTCGCGCGGATGGTGTGCGAGCTGGTGGCGGAGCGGACCGGATGGCCCGGAT
>NZ_JBARCR010000160.1:0-3759 GCF_049794275.1 Trebonia sp. | reverse complement strand
GCTTACGCTCGCGCCCGGGGCGGTCGCGGGTTCCGCGGTGCCAGCGGAGCAGGCGGTCAGCGCGACGGTCACGGCCAGTGCGGTGAGGGTGGCGACGCCAGCGGCGCGACGGCGGGGAAACGACACGGTTTCCATCTTGCCCCATCGCGCTGACAGGTCTCGACACGGACCGCCATCAATTCGACACGCGCCGATGCTAATTCGACGTCTGCCAGTGCCATTAACTCTGTGTTCTGGCTCAAAGATCTCAGTTCAGAGTTTCTTCTCGCGGACAAGGCGTCTTTCCGACACTCTTGGCCGTAACCGAACAAGGCGCTCAAGCGTCATACTTTAAACTGTTCGGAACACATTGAGGGGGGTAGGGAGTGCTGGCTAGACATCGCCAGTCCCTGATCTTGCAGGCCGTTAGGAGTGACGGCAGTGCGCGGGTCAGTGACTTGACGCAACAACTAGGCGTCTCCGACATGACCATAAGGCGGGACCTCGAGGTCCTGGCCAAAGATGGGCTCGTAGAAAAGGTACACGGTGGCGCGGTGCTGCCCGGGTCGCACAATGCCCACGAGCCCAGCCTCGAAGACCGGCTAGTCCTTGAGCGCCCGGAGAAAACGTCCATCGCACGCGCGGCCGCCAGCCTGGTCAGGCCCGGCACCGCGATCGCGATCGCGGCGGGCTCCACCACGTTCTCGCTGGCTCAGTGCCTGCTTGACGTGCCCGGGCTCACCATCGTCACCAACTCGCTGCGGGTGGCGAACCTGTACACCGGCAACCGCGGCCCCGACGGCACCTCGGTGCTCGTGACGGGCGGCATGCGCGCGACCTCGGACGCGCTCGTCGGCCCGGTGGCCGACCTGACGATCCGGTCGCTGCACTTCGACACGCTGTTCATCGGCTGCACGGGGATCGACGCTGAAGTCGGCCTCACCACGCCGAACCTGGCCGAGGCCGAGACCAACCGCTCGCTCATCAAGGTGGCGCGGCGGGTCGTCGTCCTCGCTGACCACACCAAGTGGGGCGTGGTCAGCCTGGCTTCCTTCGCCACCCTGGACGAGGTCAACGTGCTGGTCACCGACAGCTTGCTGTCGGCCGACGCGCAGGCGATCCTCACCACCCAGGTGGGCGAGGTTCTCGTATAGGGCCGTTCGGCCCGTTGGGGAGTGCGGGGGGACGGATGTCCCCCCGCCGCCTAAGCCTGGGAGCTTTAAGAGACAGTCACGATCGGCTGGCCGGGCTCGGCGTCCTGCTCTCCGGCCTGTTCTGCCAGCCGCATCGCCTCGTCGATCAGGGTCTCCACGATCCGCGACTCCGGCACGGTCGCGATGACCTTGCCCTTGACGAAGATCTGCCCCTTCCCGTTGCCCGAGGCCACGCCCAGGTCCGCCTCGCGGGCCTCGCCGGGACCGTTCACCACGCAGCCCATCACCGCGACCCGCAGCGGGACCTCCAGGCCGGTCAGTCCCGCGGTGACCTCCTCGGCCAGCTTGTAGACGTCGACCTGGGCGCGCCCGCAGGACGGGCAGGAGACGATCTCAAGGCTGCGCTGCCGCATGCCCATCGACTCGAGGATGCCGATGCCGACCTTGACCTCCTCGACGGGAGGCGCGGACAGCGATACCCGGATCGTGTCACCGATGCCCTGCGCCAGCAGCGCGCCGAACGCGGTCGCGGACTTGATCGTGCCCTGGAACGTTGGCCCCGCCTCGGTGACGCCGAGGTGCAGCGGGTAGTCGCACTTCGCGGCCAGCAGCCGGTACGCCTGGATCATCACCACCGGGTCGTGGTGCTTCACCGAGATCTTGATGTCGCGGAAGCCGTGCTCCTCGAACAGCGAGCACTCCCACAGCGCGGACTCGACCAGCGCCTCGGGGGTCGCCTTGCCGTACTTGGCGAGCAGCCGCTTGTCCAGCGAGCCCGCGTTCACGCCGATCCTGATCGGGGTGCCGGCGTCCAACGCGGCCCGCGCGATCTCGGCCACCTTGTCGTCGAACTGCTTGATGTTGCCCGGGTTGACCCGGACCGCCGCGCAGCCGGCGTCGATCGCCGCGAACACGTACTTGGGCTGGAAGTGGATGTCGGCGATGACCGGGATCTGCGACTTCTTCGCGATCGCCGGCAGCGCGTCCGCGTCGTCCTGGGACGGCACGGCGACCCGGACGATCTGGCAGCCGGACGCCGTGAGCTCGGCGATCTGCTGCAGGGTCGCGTTCACGTTCGCGGTCAGCGTCGTGGTCATCGACTGCACGCTTACCGGCGCACCGCCGCCGACGGGCACGCTGCCCACCATCAGCTGGCGTGACTGACGGCGCTCGGCCAGCGGCGCCGGAGGGGTTGCTGGCATGCCAAGGTCAACGCTCATTGAGGATTCCATCCCGTCGGGAATTCGGCACGGAGTCTATTCTCACCCAGTCACGCGGCCGGCCAACCGCACACCCTGACCCATACGTCAGGTCGCTACCCAATGTTCACCGGATTGACGATGTCCGCGAGGATAAGCATCACCCCGAAGAAAACAATCACGAGGAAAATGCTGAAGCTCACCGGGACCAGCTTGCGGTAGTCGACGAGGCCCGGGTCGGCCCGCCCGCGCAGCCGGGCGAGCCAGCGCCTGATCACTTCCCACAGGACGACCGCCACGTGGCCGCCGTCCATCGGCAGCAGCGGCAGCAGGTTGAGGATGCCGACGAAGATGTTCAGCGACGCGATCAGCAGCAGCACGAAGCTGACCTTGTACTGCCAGCCGACGTTGGCCGCCACCGCCTGGCCAGTTTCCCTGGCTGCGCCGACCACGCTGCTCACGTTGCCCGCGGCGGTCTGCGAGCGGTCCTTGGCGAACAGCGACGGGATCGCCTTCGGCAACTGGGCGAGCGCGCTCCCCGAGCCCGTGATCACCTGGGCGAAGCCGCTCCCGGTATACCGGATGGCGCCGAGCGGGCTGGTCGGCTGGAACACGGTGGTCGCGGCGATCCCCAGGTAGCCGCCGTGGCCGCTGACATCGGCCAGCTTGGCGTGCAGCGTCACCGGCCGCCCGTCGCGCTCGACGGTGATGGCGGCGACCGACCCGGGCTTGGCATCCTTGATCACGTTCTCGAGCTGGGTCCAGCTGCTCACCGGGACCCCGTTGAAGGACGTCACCTGGTCGCCGACCTTGAGGCCGGCCAGCAAGGCCGGCGACTTCGGGTCGCTCGCGGTACACGCGGCGCCGTCGTTCAAGGCAGTCGCGGACTGCGGCACGCAGGCCGCCACGGTGCCAAGCTGGGTAGTGTTGTCGTTCTCGATGCCGATGCCGATGGCCAGCCCGAAGATGATCACCGCCGCGAGCACGAAGTGCATGAACGACCCCGCGGCGAGCACGATCAGCCGCTGCCACGCCGGGGCCTGGCGGAACGAGCGCGACTCGTCCTCCGGATCCACCTCGTCGAGCGAGGTCATCCCGATGATCTTCACGTAGCCGCCGACCGGCAGGGCCTTGATGCCGTATTCCGTCTCGCCGCGGGTGGTCGACCACAGGGTCGGCCCGAAGCCGATGAAGTACTTCGTCGCCTTCATGCCGAACCGCTTGGCGGCCACGAAGTGGCCGCTCTCGTGCAGCATCACCGAGAACAGCAGGGCAACCAGGAAGATGACCCAGCCGATCTGGTCCACCTGTGGCTCCTCCTACCTGTTGAGCTCTCGCGCCCGGGCCCTCGCCCAGGCGTCCACCGCGAGCACGTCCTCGAGCGTGGTCACTCCAGTACCCGACGTCTCGTGCTCTGAGACTATCCG
>NZ_JBARCR010000159.1:0-3522 GCF_049794275.1 Trebonia sp. | reverse complement strand
GGGCACGGCCGACGGCCGCGGCCCGTCCGCGGAGCTGGTGCTCGCCGACCGCGCCCTGACCGTCCGCCGCCAGGCGGAGCACGCCTACCCGCGCACCCGGCGAACCCGTGTCACCTACACCGGCAATGGCTACGCCGACGGCTACCGCGAAGGCCAGAAGGCCGATATCGGCGGCGCGAAGCTACGGTCGCGTCCGGCCGGGGCACTGTCCCGCTGACCCGTCACTCCGACCGGGCCGGCGCCAGGAACTGGCCGAGCCTGGCCAGGAAGTACTCCCAGCCCTCGCGATGATCGCTGCGCGCGGCCTGTTCCGCCGCGCCTTCCCCGTGCGGGCCGTGCAGGACGGTCAGCTCCGTGCCTTTGGTGCTGTCGTCGGCGCTGACCAGGACCGTGCGCCCGGCCGCGCCGGGGTCGTGGTCCCAGCCCCAGGTGAACTCCAGGCGGCTGCCCGGCTCGTAGCCGACGACCCGACCGCGCATGGTCTGGCCGAGCTTGGCGAAATGCACGATGTACGGACCGCCCTCGGCGGGGGTGAAGGTGAGCTCCCCGCCCCACCACTGGCGCAGCGTCGTCGGGTCGGTGAAGGCCGCGAGGGCGCGCTCCGGCGGGCAGCCGGGGAGCAGCAGCGTGGCCCGCACCATGGGACCCGCGTCGACCACTGTCACGGGGAACTCGGTCACGTCGGGTCTCCTTCCGGCTGGCAGCAGCATAGTGGTCCAGCCGCCCCGGAGAGCTAGTCGACGCAGAGGCAGAACGGGTGCCCCGCCGGGTCGAGGAACACCCGGAAAGTAGTACCGGGCTGATGCTCGTGCTTGGTCGCGCCGAGTTCGAGCACCGCCGCCTCACCTGCGTCGAGGTCGTCGACGATCACGTCGAGATGCATCTGCTGCGGCACCTGCTGACCCGGCCACTGCGGCGGTGTGTAGTCCGCCACCGGCTGGAAGCAGACGCAGTTGCCGTTCTCGGCGCGGATCTCGGCCCAGTCCGCAGAGATTTCGGTCTTCCAGTCCAGCAGCGCGCCGTAGAAGGTCGCGAGCGCGCCGGGATCGGGACAGTCGATGACGAAGTTCGGGAAGCGTGCGATAGCCATGCCAGGCAGAGTACGCGTGATCACGGACGATCCACGTCCGGTATGTGCCAAGGACCCAGCCGGCGCGGGATCACAGTAGGGCGGGGCCGCCTAGCCGGGCCGGCGGCGTGGCGGTAGCGTCACGGATGTGGATCACGCGAGACTTGGCCGGAGCGGCCTGCAGGTGTCCCGGCTGTGCCTGGGGACGATGACGTTCGGATTGCAGAGCGACGAGGCGACCGGGTTCGCGATCATGGACCGGGCGGCAGAGGCGGGGGTGGACTTCCTCGACTCGTCCGACGCCTACCCGCTCGGCGGTGACCTGGCCAGCCGCGGCCGCACCGAGGAAATCATCGGCCGCTGGATGCTGGGCAAGCGGGACCGGTTCATCATCGCGACCAAGTGCTTCGCGCCGACCGGCCCCGCGCCGTTCGACGCGGGGAACTCCCGCAAGCACATCATGTCCGCGGTGGATGCCTCGCTGCGCCGGCTCCAGACCGACTACATCGACCTGTACCAGCTGCACGGCTACGACCTGGACACGCCGATCGACGAGACACTGGGCGCGCTCGACGACCTGGTCCATTCCGGCAAGGTCCGCTACATCGGCTGTTCCAACTTCCTGACCTACCAGCTGGTCCGGGCGATCGGCCGCAGCGAGACCCTCCGGCTGGCCAGGTTCGATTCCGTCCAGCCGCGGTACAACCTGCTGTTCCGCCAGGTCGAGCGGGACATGCTGCCCTTCTGCGAGGAAGACGGCGTGGGCGTGATCCCATACAACCCGATCGCGGGCGGGCTGCTGTCCGGGAAGCACAGCGGCAGCGCGCCGCCGCCCGAGGGCCGCTTCACCCTCGGCTGGGCCGGGCAGATGTACCAGGAGCGGTACTGGAACGAGCGCGCGTTCGAGACCGTCGGGGCGCTCCGCAAGCTCGCCGACCAGGCCGGGACCAGCCTTGTCACGCTGTCGGTCGCCTGGGTGCTCGCCAGCAAGGCGGTCACCGCGCCGATCATCGGGGCCAGCCGGCCCGAGCAGCTCGACCCCAGCCTCGCCGCGGCGGAGTACAAGCTCGACCCCGACCTCAAGCGGCAAATGGACGAGCTGACCTACGAATACCGCCTGGGCGACGCCGCCCGCTGAGGCCTGGCCGTTGAGGCCGGCAGATAGGCCCGGGCGGGCGCTCCGGCAACTTCCCATCACTGTCGGCCTCTTCGCACCCGATTTGTCGGGTTTTAACCTGACTTGGGCCACGATCAAGGCCTGAGCGGGGGCGTACGTTGCTGACCTGTGGGTTCATCTCCGGGTCGGGCGGAATCTGCGCACTAATTCAGAGTCCCAAGGTGGCCCGGTGGCGTACGTGCGGACCGTCTTCGCGGTCTATGAGGTCGCGTGCGTGACGCAACCGCGCCTGTTCCTCCGGTGCTACGAGCCGCGCACATGACCCGACCGCTCAGCGCCTCGTCTCGTATCTGGTCAGCACGATGCCGCCAGGGAACGTCCGCGTCTCCACCAGGTTCAAGCTGACCCAGCTATCCAGCGCCGTGAAGAACGGCGTGCCGCCGCCCACCAAGACCGGGTAGGTGGCCAGTGCGTACTCGTCGATCAGCCCGGCCCGCATGGCAGCCCTGGCGAGCGTCGCGCCGCCGATGCCCATCGGGCCGCCGTCCTCGGCCTTGAGCCGGGTGATCTCGTCGACCGCGTCGCCGGCGACCAGGCGGGTGTTCCAGTCGACCTTGTCGATCGTCGAGGAGAACACCACCTTCGGTGTGTCCCGCCAGTTTTGCGCGAACGCGATCTCCGCCGGGGTGGCGTTGGGCTGCTGGTCGCCGGTCGGCCAGTAGGAACTCATCGTCTCCCACAGCTTGCGCCCGTACAGCGACAGGCCGCTCGCCCGCTCCTGGTCGAGCCACCACTGGAACAGTTCGTCGCTCGGCGGCCCGCTCCAGCCGATGTCGTCGCCGGGTGCGGCGATGTAGCCGTCCAGGGTCAGGTTCATGCCGTAGACCAGTTTCCGCACGACGCCAGCCTCCCGTGAGTCGGTCTCCGGTGTACAGACCGGCGCGGAGCGAGAAAGTCATCGGTATGACGATCTTGGGCGCGCGGGTAGTCCTCGTGCTCCGGGCTCAGGCGGCGTACCCCGGCCCAGCGAACACGCATTCGCCGCCGCCGACCCGCTACCCGACCATATCCCGCGGATCATCGAAGCCATCAAGACCCGAGCCGCTGCGCACTAAGTTGGCCCAACTCGGGTCTGGGCGACGCCGCCCGCTGAGGCCTGGCCGTTGAGGCCGGCAGATAGGCGCGGGCGGGCGCTACGGCAACTTCCCATCAACTTTCGGCCCCTTTCGCGCCCGATTTGTCGGGTTTTAAGGGCGAAAGGTGATGGGAAGATGAGCCCTCGCGTGCGCGCCGGCATCTTCGGGTCAGTTATGACCACTTTCACGTCCGATTTGCC
>NZ_JBARCR010000158.1:0-2869 GCF_049794275.1 Trebonia sp. | reverse complement strand
GTCGTTGCCTGGGGCGCGGCCCTCGCCGCCGGGGCGTGCGGCCTTGGGGGCGGCTGGACCGCCGCGGGGGGCGCCACGGGCTGGAGAAGCGGGGGCGGGTCTGGAGTCAGGGGCTTCCGTTCGGGATGAGGGGCGGGGGCCACGGGGGGAGCCGCCGGATCTTGCAGCACCGTCGTCCAGGCGCATTGTCAGGGAGATGCGCTGGCGGGCGGTGTCGACCGACAGGACCTTCACGCGGACGACGTCGCCGGGCTTGGCGACCGAGCGGGGGTCGGAGACGAAGCCGGCGGACATCGCGGACACGTGCACCAGGCCGTCCTGATGCACGCCGACGTCGACGAACGCGCCGAACGCGGCGACGTTGGTCACCACGCCCTCGAGCACCATGCCGGGCTCCAGGTCGTCCAGGGTGTGCACGCCTTCGGCGAACGTCGCCGTGCGGAACTCGGGGCGCGGGTCGCGGCCGGGTTTCTCCAGTTCCTTCAGGATGTCGCTGACCGTGGGCAGGCCGAACGCCTCGTCGGTGAACTCCGCCGGGCTGAGCGCGCGGAGCGTCTTCGTGTCACCGATGAGGGCGGCCACGCCGGCGCCGGTCTTGGCCAGGATGCGGCGGACCACCGGGTAGGACTCCGGGTGCACGCCGGACGCGTCCAGCGGGTCGTCACCACCGCGGATGCGCAGGAAGCCCGCGCATTGCTCGAACGCCTTCGGCCCGAGCCGCGGCACGGTCATGAGCTGCTGGCGGGCGGCGAACGCGCCCGCGGCGTCGCGGTGCGCGACGATCGCGGCGGCCAGGCCGTCGGTGATGCCGGAGACGCGGGCGAGCAGCGGTCGGGACGCGGTGTTGACGTCCACCCCGACGGCGTTCACGCAGTCCTCGACGACCGCGTCCAGGGAGCGTTCCAGCTTGCTGCCGGTGACGTCGTGCTGGTACTGGCCGACGCCGATGGACTTGGGGTCGATCTTGACGAGTTCGGCCAGCGGGTCCTGGAGCCTGCGCGCGATCGATACCGCGCCGCGGAGAGAGACGTCCAGTTCCGGGAGCTCGCTGCTGGCGTAGGCGCTGGCGGAGTAGACGCTCGCGCCGGCCTCGGAGACGACGATCTTGGTCAGGTTCAGGCCGGGGTTGGCCGCGATGAGGTCCATCGCGAGCTTGTCGGTCTCCCGCGACGCGGTGCCGTTGCCGATCGCGATCAGCTCGACGTGCTGCTCCCTGGCGAGGTGAGCGAGGATCGCCAGCGACTCGTCCCACTTGTGCTGCGGGACGTGCGGGTAGATCGTGTGCGTGGCGGTGACCTTGCCCGTCTGGTCGATCACGGCGACCTTGACGCCGGTGCGGAAGCCGGGGTCGAGGCCCATTGTGGCGCGCTGGCCGGCCGGCGCGGCTAGCAGCAGGTCGCGCAGGTTGGCGGCGAACACGTCGACGGCCTCGGCCTCCGCCGCCTGCCACAGCCGCATCCGCAGGTCGATGCCGAGGTGGACGAGGACGCGGGTGCGCCATGCCCACGTGACGGTGTCCAGCAGCCAGTGGTCGGCGGGGCGGCCCCGGTCGCGGACGCCGAAGCGTTCGGCGATGGGCTGCTCGTAGCTCTGGCCGTCGGCGTCGCCGTTCGGGTCCAGCGTGAGATCGAGGATCTCTTCCTTCTCCGCGCGGAACATGGCCAGCACGCGGTGCGACTTCAGCTTGCCGAACGGCTCGGCGAAGTCGAAGTAGTCCGAGTACTTCCTGCCCTCGTCCTCCTTGCCCTCCCGCACCTGAGCCCGCAGCACGCCCTGGGACCACATCCGCTCGCGGAGGGCGCCGATGAGGTCGGCGTCTTCGGCGAACCGCTCGACGAGGATCGCGCGGGCGCCGTCCAGGGCCGCCTGCACGTCGGGGACGGTGTCGCTGAGATAGTCGCTGGCCGCCGTGGCCGGGTCGTTGTCCGGGGCGGTGAGCAGCAGGTCCGCGAGGGGCTCCAGGCCGTTCTCGCGGGCGATCTGCGCCTTGGTCCTGCGCTTGGGCTTGTAAGGCAGGTACAGGTCCTCAAGCCGGGCCTTGGTGTCGGCGGCGTTGATCCGTTCCGCGAGCTCGTCGGTGAGCTTCCCCTGCTCCGTGATCGACGCCAGGATCGCGGCGCGCCGCTCCTCGAGCTCGCGCAGGTAGCGCAGGCGCTCCTCCAGCGTTCTGAGCTGGGCGTCGTCCAGCGTGCCGGTGGCTTCCTTGCGGTACCGCGCGATGAAAGGAACAGTGGCGCCGCCGTCGAGCAACTGGACGGCGGAGGCGACCTGGCCGTCGCGGACGCCGAGTTCCGTGGCGATCCGCCCGATCACAGTGGTCTCAGTCACGGCTGTGAGCCTAGCGGGCGCGGCCGTCGCCAGTAGTCGGTGTCATCGTGACCTGAGGCGCGGCAGCGGGCCGGTGGGCAGCCGCGGTATCGAGCCGGTGGCCGGGCCGAAGCGCAGCACGGCCCGCTCGCCGATCAGCTCGTAGCCGAGCTGCGCGGCCTGCCGGTGCGGCCTGTTGCTGTCGGTGATCAGCACCACCTCGCTCGCCCGGCGGGCGAGTTCTGCGCGGCTGACCGCGAGCGTCACCGCGACGGCGTAGCCGTTGTGCCGGTGTTCCGGCGGGGTGTACATCATCGTGATGCGCACCGTGCGCATCACCGGCCGGGTCACGGCGGCCATGGCGACCGGCTGGCCGCCCGCCTCCCAGAAGACCGCGCCGCCGTAGCCGAGCAGTTCATCGGCGGTGGCCTCCGGGGCGCCGGTGAGCTCCCCCACCTCGGCGGAGAACGCCGTCAGCCACGCCACGAGCAGCGGGCGGTCCGCCTCGGCGGCGGTCCGCAGCCGGCCCGTCGGGCCGGGGCCGGTCTGGGGTGCCCGGGGC
>NZ_JBARCR010000157.1:0-2341 GCF_049794275.1 Trebonia sp. | reverse complement strand
GGGCTTGGACCAGAATCCGGGCTTCGGCTCGAGGTTCTGCAAGATCAGCTGACCGCCCAGCCTGGCAAGGCATCCGTCCGGTTCATTCAGGCATCCCTGAAGCAGCATGCGGTGACGGTGACATGGGGCGGGAAGCCGACCGTCACCAACTTGACGTTCGGGTCGGTGAGCTCTTACCAGGCCGTATCCACGGCCACCGCGACCTTGCACGTCGCCGGGGAGAGCGATTCCGTGAACTCGACGATCACGTTTACCGCCGGGACGGTGCACACCGTCGTAATCCTCGACGGGCCGAAGGGCCTGGTGCTCGACGACTTGCTGGACGCGGCCGGGAGCGACGGCGTGCCGGAGGGCGCCGCGGCGACCGGGCTCGGCGGCACCGCACCCAGGGTGCCGTCACCGCTGCTCTGGCTGTCCCTCATCGCCGCCGGGTTGCTGCTCACCATGGTGGGCGGCCTTGGCGTCCGCCTCGTGCCGCGCCACCGTGGCAGGCATGCCAGGTAAGAGGCTGGCGCTCTTCCTGGTGCTGGCGGCCGGCCTGCTCGTGGCGGTCGCCGGCGCTGCCGGGCTGGCACTGACGCGCCATCCCGTCGCGGCGGTTTATGCTCCTGCACCGACCCTGCCGGCTCCGACCGGGCCGATCGCTGCCGCGCCACAGCAGCGATCGGTCCAGGTCAGCCTGCCAGTCACGCTGACCATTCCGTCGATCGGCGTCCAGACGAGCCTCATCCATCTCGGGCTGACGGCCGACGGCACCCTTCAAGTGCCCCAGTCGACAGCGGTAGCGGGCTGGTACACCGGCAGCCCCAGGCCGGGGGCCGTCGGGTCGGCGGTCATCGCGGGGCATATCGACTCTCGTACCGGCCCGGGGATCTTCTTCCGGCTGTCGTCGCTTCGCCCCGGTGACCGGGTGTACGTGCGGCGCGCGGACGGCACGCTGGCCGTCTTCCGGGTCACGGCCGTCCGCCAGTTCCCCAAGGACAGCTTCCCCACGTCAGCGGTTTACGGTCCGGTTCCAGACCCGGAGGTGCGCCTCATCACCTGCGGCGGAACCTTCGATCCGCAGCTGGGCTCGTACCTGAGCAACACGATCGTCTACGCCGCCGAGACCAGCTGACGATCAAATGGGCCGGACTGCCCGCACCATCCGGACAAGTTGCGGCCCCTTCAAGAGCCCGGCGATAACGGTCGTACGATGACCGATCGCCGGCACCTCGCGGACGCTGACGTCGGCGCCTGCCCGGAGCATCGGTTCGAGATACTCGGAGATGTCGCTCATTGGGGCGATGTCGTCTCGCCGCGAGCTCGCGAATACGAACCGACAGCCATCGAGCCGCCCGAAGTCCGGCCATTGCAGCTCAGCCCATGCTTCTTCAAGTCGCGGGAGCGACCATCCTCGTGCTACATGCACCTGTCTCAGCTCAGACATGTTCCACAGGCCTCGCGCGATATTGCCGCCGGTGTTAAATACGCCCCAGCGCAACTCGGGGATTTCGCGGCCTACGCAGTTGTAGAGGATGAAGGAGCCCAGGCTGCTGCCGAAGAAACCAAAATCCGTCACACCCTCAAATATTAGCCTGGCTATTCGCGACCTGATATCCTCTCGCACCTGAGAGATAAGCTCCGGAAGGATCATCGGGTCGGCCTCCGTAAAGACGGCCGCGGTCGTCTGGTATGCCAGGACATGATAACCCTTCCTAAGGAACCGCTGTATCGCGAAACGCACCTTCTCAACCGGAGTGCCATATGGGCAAATGAAGATTATCGTGGCTGTATTCTGCGCGGCGGTGCCAAATTCCTCTGCCTGAAACAACCTGCCCTGCATATACACAACCCTAGGTCACCGCTTCCGTCCGTAGACAGCCGGCCGCGCCCGTTCTGGATAGGGAAAGCAGTTATCGGAACGGACCTGTGGTGTCTGTGCCACCCCAGCCAGACCGACAGCGGGGTTCCCGCACGCCCCCGCGAAGGCCCGCCGGCCTATCCGGCCGCCGATGGGTCGAAGCCGCCTCACGCGTGAGGCTGTGCCGGAACGCGAGCGCCCTCATATCGGCCCTCCTATTGCATGCCGCCCGTATACGCGCAATTCTCGGCCCGTGCGGCAAAGCGCCGCCGTCTTCGACAGGAGTCGCGATGGGAATGCTCGATGGCAAGGTAGCCCTCATCACGGGGGGCGCCCGGGGGCAGGGACGGGCCCACGCGGTGACCTGCGCACGCGAGGGCGCCGACGTGATCATCACCGACGTCATTGACCAGCTGCCGACCGTTCCCTACAAGCTCGCGACGAAGGACGACCTCGACGAGACCGTCCGGCTCGTCGAGGCTTACGGCCGGCGCGTGA
>NZ_JBARCR010000156.1:0-1938 GCF_049794275.1 Trebonia sp. | reverse complement strand
CTCGTCGCGGTTCCCGTCGTGGTGATCGCGGCGACCACCGCGGTGATGACGCCCGGCTGGGCGGGGCCCGAGGGGCCCGCGGGCATGGCATCCGGCAGCATGTCCTCCTCGTCATCGTCCAGTCAGTCATCGTCCACCGCGCTGGACCCGAGCATGGGAGACATGGGCACCACCAACGGCCTGCCGGACATGCAGATGTACGGCTCGACGGCGCCGCCGACCGCGGCGCAGGTGGTGGCGGCCGCTCAGCTGATCCAGGCGACGGACACGAGCCTGAGGCGGTACGCGAATGTGCAGGCGGCGTTCGCGGCGGGCTACACCTACGTGCTGAAGACCAACGGCGAGGAGCACCTGCTGTACAACGGGCCTGACCCCGCCTACCAGGGCCTCAACCCGCAGGACCCGTCGTCGCTCGTGTACGCGATCAACGTGCCGAACCACGCCCCGATCCTGCTCGGCGCCATGTACATCATGGGCGGCGATACCCAGAACGGCCCGCAGATCGGCGGCGGCTTGACCCGCTGGCACTCGCACCTCGTCACCTGCGTGAACGGCCGGCCGACGATCGCCGGCTTCGGCGTGCAGCTCCGCGGCAACTGCGACCCGGCCACCTGGCAGAACAGGTACACCGCGCAGATGCTGCACGTCTGGGTTGTCCCCTACCCCGGCGGCGTCTTCTCCGATGACCTCAGCGCGGCCGCGACGAACTCCGCGGTGCAGGCTGTGCTGGCACAGCACAGCTGAGAAGGGTGCGGAGTAAGCCGCGGACGTTCGGAAGAAAGATCTTTTTCATCCGGAACGTACGCGGCCGGCTCTCCCCCGCGATTGCCCAAATTTCTTTGCAAAACTTTCTGGGTGAATGTATGGTCGGCTCATGGGCACCGCGCCGGACACCGGCTTCCCCGCCTGGATCGACCCGAGCCGGGACCTGATCCTCACCCCGAAGCGGGTCAAGGGCCTGACCCACCCCATCAGGCTGCGGCTGCTCGAGCTGCTCCAGCAGGAAGGCCCCGCCACCGCCACCAGCCTGGCGGCCCGCATCGGGCGGTCCAGCGGGGTCACCAGCTACCACCTGCGGGTGCTGGCCGACAGCGGCTTCATCGTCGAGGACACCGAACGCGGCAACGCCAGGGACCGGTTCTGGCGGGCGCCGCACCGCTCGATGGGCTTCACGCTGCGGATGCCCGACGACCCGGGCACCGCGGACAACGTCGAGGCGACCGACCGGTACCTGCGGATCGTGGCCGAAGAGGTCTACCGCCGCATCCAGGTCGGCATCGACCTGCTCACCGCCAGCCCGGACGACATGGCGGCGGCGCCCTGGCGGATGGACGACTGGCCGCTGCGGCTGACCGCCGACGAGGCCCGCGAGCTCGGCCGGCAGATCAGCGAGCTCGCCAGCCGATACCGCCGCCCGCCTGGTGACCCCGATCCCGCACCAGGAACGATCCGTGCCTACTTCCAGCTCCAGCTGCTCCCCGACGAGCCGCCGCTGGAGGAGCCGCCCCTCGATGAGCCGGGAGCTTCGCCGTGATCCCCCGCAGGAAGCTTCCGCTGTACGGGCTGGTGCTCGCGTACGGCATCTCCCAGCTCGGCACGCTCATGTCCGGGCTCGCCATCCCCTGGCTGGTGCTGGTCACGACGGGGAGTGCGGCGCGGACGGGCCTGGTCGGCTTCGCGGAAATGGCTCCCTACGTGGTCGCCCAGGCGATCTCCGGCCCGGTCGTCGACCGCTTCGGGCTCCGGCGGTCGTGCGTCACGGGAAACGCCGCCGCTGCCGTGCTCGTCGGTGCCGTACCGGCCTTGTACGCCGCGGGCGCGCTGTCGATCGGCTCGCTGTTCGCGATTGTCGCCGTCGCGGGCGCCGTCAGGGGCGCCGCCGACGCGGCCACCTCGCCGCTGGTCCCGCGAACCGCCGCGTACGGCGGGGTGCCGAAC
>NZ_JBARCR010000155.1:0-2418 GCF_049794275.1 Trebonia sp. | reverse complement strand
GGTCGCGAATGGGCTCGGCGGCGCCGCCGAGCACCGCGAGCGCCGCCGCCGCTGCCGGTGGCTCGAAGACCAGCGCCGGCACCCGCCAGGCGCCCAGTGCGGGCTTCCCTGCAGGCGGCTCGCGGCCTGTTTCCTGCGAGGCGAGCGGCCCGTCGCCGACCGTGGGGAGCTGGAGGGTCAGCTCGTCATCGACGGCCTTCCTGACCAGGCCGCCGGCCGGATCGGGCAGCTCGGCGAGCGCGTCGGCGAGTTCCGCCGCGCCGACGGCGAACGGGTGAGGGCGCGGTGCGCGCGACGGGCGGCCAGTGCGCGCGGGGGCATGCGGGGGCAGCGCCGGGTCCTCGGCCCACAGCCATACCGCCCCGTACGCCCAGACTCCGTGGACCACCAGCATGGGTGCCCCCGTCGCTAGCGGCGCTTGGCGCCCTTCGTGGTGGTCGCATCACCCACGTCGGCGCCTGTCACGGCCCCGCCCATCCCGGCGTCGCCGGTGCCCGCGTCGGTTTCCGCCGATTCATCCGGCGGCGGGCCGAGCTTCTTGAACTGCTTGTTCATCGAGCGCAGCAGGAACACGAGCGCGACGCCGATCCCGGCCACGACGAGAAAGCCGAGCAGTCCCGGCTCCACGTCGTTCATCGTGGAGTTGCTTGAACCGCTGGCCAGCGCCGCGGCGAGAAACATCACAGGGTCACACTCTCCCGGACACCCGCGAAAAGGTCGTCTTCAGGCAGCTCGGTGTCGACGAGCGACCTAGCAAGATGATAGTCCTCGGTCGGCCACGCGGCGCGCTGGACGTCAAGCGGGCAGTCGAACCACGTGCTCTTCGGATCGATCTGGGTGGCGTGCGCCAGCAGCGCCTGGTCGCGGATCTCCAGGTAGTCGGCGACATCGATCCTGGTGGTGATCTCGAGCTGCTTAATGCCGAGCTCCTCGCGCTTGCGCGCGCGTTCCTCCCACTGCGCGAAGATCTTCTCGTACGGCGAGTCCTGGCCGCGGCGCAGCATCTCCTCGTGCAGCGCGACGTACTTGGCCTGGTGGAAGGACACGAAGTAGTACAGCTTCAGCGGCTGCCACGGCTCGCCGGCCTCCGGGTACCTGTCGGGATCCGCGGCGGCCTCGAACGCCTCCACCGTGACCTGGTGGGTCTTGATGTGGTCCGGGTGCGGATAGCCGCCGTTCTCGTCGTAGGTCAAGATCACGTGCGGCCGGAACTCGCGGACGGCCTTGACCAGCGGGGCCACCGCCTCGGCGAGCGGTACCAGGGCGAACGAGCCGTCAGGCAGCGGCGGCTTCGGGTCGCCCTCAGGGAGGCCGGAATCGACGAAGCCCATAAAGCGCTGCTGGACGCCGAGGATCTCACGGGCCCTCGCCATTTCCTCCCGCCGGATGCGGGCCATATCGGCCTTCACCTCTGGCCGGTCCATAGCCGGGTTGAGGACGTCGCCGCGCTCGCCGCCGGTCATCGTGCAAACCATGACATCGATGCCCTCGCGGACATACCGCGCCATTGTGGCGGCACCCTTGCTCGACTCGTCGTCTGGGTGCGCGTGCACGGCCATCAGCCTCAGTCTCCCCTGCTCGGGGCCTTGGGGTGACAACCTTGTCTCCCTCCGTTTACGCTCATGTACCTTCACGGAAACATCCGGCCGGTTTAGCGGCATTCCCGACTGGAAACGCTGCCCCGGAGGCCTTCTAGCGACGCCACGCCGCTACCAGCAGGACTTGACTAGTACACAGCAGTGGCCGACCCTTGTTAGCCTCAGAAGATTACCCCCGGAGACCGGCTGGCTCCTTAGCAGAGGGCGTGCAAGCCCTTGCGCCGCAATAAATCCCAGCCCCTAGCGGACGAAAAGTCCTGCGTAGTACCAAGGAGTGCCCGTGACCGAGACGCGCGACGACAGCGTCACCTGGCTCACCCAGGAGGCGTATGACCGGCTCAAGGCCGAATTGGACCACCTCTCCGGACAGGGTCGCGTAGATATCGCCAAGAAGATCGAGGCGGCCCGCGAAGAGGGGGACCTGCGCGAGAACGGCGGTTACCACGCGGCCAAGGAAGAGCAGGGCAAGATCGAGGGCCGGATCCTCCAGCTTCAGCACATCCTGGAGAACGCGCGGGTCGGCGAGCCGCCGCGCACCGACGGCGTGGTCGGCCCCGGCATGACGGTGACCGTCCGGTTTGTCGGCGATGACGATGAGGTCACGTTCCTGCTCGCCTCGCGCGAGGAGAGCGGCTCACCGATTGACGTTTACTCTCCGAAGTCCCCGCTCGGCTCGGCGATTACCGGCAAGAAGGTCGGTGAGCAGGCCACCTACTCGCTGCCGAACGGCCGGTCTACCACGGTTGAGATCCTGGAGGCGGTGCCCTACGGCGGCACCGCCGCCTGAGACGTGCTTGAGCGCCCGGCCGCAGGTCGCGGC
>NZ_JBARCR010000154.1:0-1782 GCF_049794275.1 Trebonia sp. | reverse complement strand
AGGTCACGGTGAGCAGTGGCGCGTTCACCGGTGAGCTGGCCGGGCGCGCCCTCGCCGGGCCGGGGGCGCGGCGGTGAGCGGGGACGCGGCAGAATCCCGGGCCGGGCGCGGCTCCGCGGCCGAGGCTCCGCGGCCGGGGGTCCGTTCGCGTGCGGAGACTGCGTGAGAAACTCGAGAGGGTAGGTTGCGGCGAGCGTGAGTCGGCGCGTTGGGGTGTTGGCACGTCCCAATAGAGGGGAGCGGTCTGCGAGGCCGTCGCCTTACTTTGGTCCGCGCGGACGTGCGAGAGCGGACGGCAGGTAACGATGGTCGGCGGCCTAGCAGGGGCGTACGCTCGGGTACATGCGATGGCCTTTCCGTAATCGCGGCATGGTGGAACGGACCTGCCTTAATTGCGGTCAGATTTGGGTGCTGAAGGCCGCAATGGCGGGCCGCAAGCCTCCCCGCACCCCACCAGCCCGCGCCCCACGAGGGTCCGTGTCGGGTGACCTGAGGTATGCGCAAACGTATAGCCCCTTCACCAACGCCGGGACGGATCAATTTCTGGCCTCTACGCATCTGCACGACGCCGATGCGGAGGACAAGGATTCCCAGGTTTTCAGGGCGTTGCAGGTCTGCCCGAAGTGCAACGGCAGCCGGTACGCACAGCGGCGGATCCGTGGTGACGGAGATAGCGCGGCACCAGGCGCTTCGCTTGGCCAGCGTGGTTGATGAGGCGACCGCGATAAGGCTGGCCGCCTGAGCTGAGGGCACCGGTAGAGCGGGTCGATTACGCAATCGGCAGGTTGAGCCCACACGTTTGAGCGCGGACCCGAGGGTAGGCAAAGGGAAGACAAAATCGACAAAGGAGGAGCGCCGTCATGGCTCTTATCCTGCTGATTCTCCTGCTGGCGATCCTGCTGGGGGGACTTGGCTTCGCCCTGCACGCCCTGTGGTGGATCGCGGCGATCGTCCTTATCGTATGGCTGGTCGGCTTCGTCTTCCGTGCCGGCGAAGGACGCCGCTGGTACCGGTGGTGACCCGGTAACCCGCGAAGGACCTCGATAACCCGCCGGAGCACACGAGGCCCGGCGGGTTATCGCTGTCCTGGGCCGCGAGTGTCCTAGATCCGGGAGATCCGGGGGTCGACCTGCCCGCCGTACTGGGTCACCAGGTCATCAAGAACGACCGCGAGCTGGTTCAGCCTGGCGAGGTGAGCCGGGGTCAGCTCTTGCAAGATCCGGTCGCCCGCCTCGGTCAGGCGGACTCGCACCACGCGGCCGTCATGCGGGTCACGGGCCCGTTCGACCAGTCCCGCCGCCGCGGCGCGGTCCACGAGCTCCACGGTGCTGTGCGGGCGCAGCAGCAGGTAGCCTGCCAGCTCGCCGATGGTGGGCGGGAGGTCGCCGGGGTGTCCCTTGACCGCCACCAGCAGCTGATGCTGGACGTGCGTAATGCCCTCGGCCTGGGCCTGGTCTTCGCTCCAGCGCTGGAAGCGCCGCAGCGCCACGCGGAACTCAAGTAGCCGCTCGAAGTCGCGTCGGGTTGGCCGGGGCATCATCACCCTTCCTGGCGGGTACGCGACACTATATCGCGGTGCGAGAGATGTAGCCCACGCGAAGCGAGTGGCTCGTCACCGGGCTGTCACCGCGGCATCCGGCCGCCTCGCGGAGCAGGCGCCATGATGTCTTCCCATCCTGGCGGGTCGGGGGGCAGCGGCGAGTCGTCGCCGCCCTGGTAGGGGGGCGACGGGTAGCGGTTCGTTGACTGGGACGTCAATACGTCCTCGTTGCCGTCATTATC
>NZ_JBARCR010000153.1:0-3849 GCF_049794275.1 Trebonia sp. | reverse complement strand
CGCCCGCCGCGTCGCCGCCGTCGCCGCGGCCGCGATCTTGTCGCGGGCGTCGAGCGGATGCAGCTGGGCGGCGGCGAACCTGGTGATCGACTCCTTC
The DNA here is from genome assembly GCF_049794275.1 of Trebonia sp. Classification (NCBI taxonomy): domain Bacteria; kingdom Bacillati; phylum Actinomycetota; class Actinomycetes; order Streptosporangiales; family Treboniaceae; genus Trebonia; species Trebonia sp. The sequence goes on along the minus strand of NZ_JBARCR010000153.1, from coordinate 3,752 downwards.
ACCACCACCCGCTCCGCGCCGGAGAAGAACGGCCCGCCCTCGGCGGCCGTCTGCTGGTCGCCGGTGATCAGCACGACCGGCGCCGCGCAGGCCAGCGCGACCAGCCCGTTGATCCCGCTCTCCCCGCATTCGGCGCCGTTCAGCTCGACGCGCGACACGACCGACGGGTTGTACGTGTGCGACAGCACCGAGCTGTCCCCGGAGATCGACCCGTGGTAGCCGACGAAGAACACCGCGTCCACCGACGCGTCCATGCCCTCCATCATGTAGCGCGGCTTGTGCCGCCCGGCGACGTACAGCGCCCGGCCGTGCAGCTCCGCGGGGTTGAGGTTGTTCATCGTCCCGTGCGAGTCGTTGCACACGATCTCGGTGGCGCCGCCCGCGAGCGCCCCGTCGATCGCCGCGTTGACCTCGCCGAGCAGCAGCGCGCGGCCCTCCTCGTACGGCTGGCCGGGCGGACGGCACTGCGACCAGTCGACGATCCCGGCCACGCCCTCCATGTCAAAGGAAATAAAGACCTTCACCGCTCGATTATCCCGAAGGTCATCACGAACCTGATCGGGAGCGTCCCATGGCAGTCCGCCGCCTGAACCACGCCGTGCTGTACGTGAACGGGCTGCAGCGCGAGGTGGAGTTCTACACCACGACGCTCGGCTTCGAGGTCCGGATGGAGGTTCCCGGCCAGGCCGCGTTCCTGCGGTCCCCAGGATCGGTGAACGACCATGACCTCGGCCTGTTCGACATCGGCACGGGCCGCGCCTCCGGCCGCCCCGAAGTGGGGCTCTACCACCTGGCCTGGGAGGTCGGCACGCTGGCCGAGCTCGTCGAGGCCAGGCAGAAGCTGCTCGACGCCGGCGCCCTGGTAGGGGAGAGCGACCACCGGCTGTCCAAGTCGCTGTACGCCAGGGACCCGAGCGGCATCGAGTTCGAGGTGCTGTGGCGCGTCCCTGTCGAGGACTGGGACGAGGAGCTGGCGCAGGGCGACGACTTCACCGTCCCGCTGGACTGGCAGCGCACGCTGAGCCGGTGGGACAACCAGCAGCAGACCGGCGCCGCCGCCGGCTCCCCGACGTAACTACGATGCGGCTCATGACCGGGAAACGAGCCGGCACGCTGCTAGAGCTGATGTACCCAATCGAGTACTTCACCCTTGCCCGCGCCTGGCAGGACCTGACCGATGATGAGTTCTTCTGGGAGCCATTCACGACGACCTGGAGCATTCGCCGGCAGGACCAGTGCTCGACACCGAACCCGTTCGGAGCCGGCGAATGGGTGGCCGACTTCGAGATTCCTGAGCCAGCCCCGGTTCCGATGACCACCATCGCCTGGCTGTACTGGCACATAGGGTCGATGCCAGGCCGTCTGTGCGGTATCGACTTCTTGGGCGGGACGCGCACCATGGCCAGCGGCTGGACCTCCCCGTACCTAACCCATCACCCGATCTTCACCAGCGCCGCCGAGGCCGTCACCGCGTTGCGTGACGGCTGGCAGAGACTCCGTGAGGCGATCGAGCGGGCCGATGACGACCAGCTCGAAGTGACGACCGCTGGGTACACGTATGCCGCGGAGCCGCCAAGAGGCGGCGTGTGCGTTGCCGGCCCGCCGGGTCCCGCGCACCCGGCCACGCACTTCATCGCGGGCACGCTCACCGAGATAGGTCATCACGGTACTCAAATCGGCGCTCTGCGCGATCTGTACGCGTGGCGACAGATCGACCGCCGTTGACTAGCGCTAGCCGTCCTCATCGCCTGGGATGTTTGCCCCCTCGGCGTGGTGCTCAGGTGCACCCTTGATCGCGATCGCCGCGCGGGACTCGAGAGCCGCGTCGAAAATCTCCGCCACCGACTTGCGGATCTCCTCACGCAGAGTCGCCTTGTCCTGACAGAGGTTCTCGATGTTCCGCTGATAAAGCACGAACCTCGTCCCGAACGAGGCGCGCGAGCGTGCCCCCGCGGCGAAGTCTCCGCCCAGCCCGCCAAACACGTTGTCCGAATCGCCGCCGCCAGTGCTGGGCCCCTCCAGATGCCACCGGCGATCCGGATCTACACCCCGCTCGACCCGCGACTTGTCCGGCAGCAACACCACGTCCACAGGCTCGCCGGAGGAACCGCCCGTCTCGGCGTCATGCACCCTGATCTGTGCATCGGCCTGCGCCTTGAAGGCAGCACCCGCCATCCGGTACGGCACCACCCAGGTGCCCGCATCGGAGGTCAGCGCCGCCGCGGCGGCGAAGTCGGCCCGCCCCGCCCCAGGGTTGTCCGCGTCGAGCCAGACCTTGACCTGGCCGCGTAGCGCCCACGCGGGAGCGAACCGGCTGGCCACTTTCAGCAGGTCATCGAGGCGTTCGTCCGCCTCCTGGAATCGGCCCAGGCGGTACAGCGCGACCGCGAGGCGCCACAGCGCCTGGGCAGACGCCGGATCAGCGTCGGCCGCCGCCTGGGCGGCCGTGCGTGCATCCTCAAAATGCCCGAGCCACCACAGCGCCTCCGAGGCGAGCACGAGCGACGCGACCCGGACCGCGGGTGCCGGATCGCTCAGGTGGCGATGGGCCACCCACAGCGCCCCGAGCGGATGATCGGGGCAGCTGCGCGTGTGTTCCCGCAGCGTCTGCAGAGCATCCTTCGCCGATTCCCGGCCGTCGTGGCGGTGTTCGGCGGGAACAAGGTTGAGCCACCGTGCCGCGGCGCCTCTCAGCTGCTCGCCTGGTTCGAAGTCCGGCGCCTTGGGGTTCGCCACATACCCGGGGCCGGAGTGACGGGAGGGCCGGGGCGCTGGAACAGAAGGTGTCACATCATCTCCGGGCATAGGGCACATGATCGTTCCTTGCCTCGGGCCGCGCCCGCTAGAGAGGGGCAAGATGTCCGCCTACTCTAGCGCCGGCTCTCCGCCGTAACCGGGACTGCCCCGCCGGGGCCTCCGCGGCGGGTTCCGCGACGGCGGCCATGGCGCCGATCAGCCGCCGGAATCTCTCGACCTGCCCGGCTTCGCCGGTGATCTCGATGCCGCGGTCGGGCCCGCCGAAGATGTAGGCGGCCAGGTCGTGGCTGGTCGCGGTGATCGTGACGTCGGCCGGGGCGGCCGGGGCGGCCGCGCTGAGTGACCATCCGTGGGCGTCGCCTTCGGCCAGGTAGTCGCCGCCGTCGAGCCGGAAGTGCCAGCGGGCTTGCTCGCCGCCGTCGAGCTCGATGGCCAGGACGGCGGAGCGGAGCAGGTGCTCGGCGTGCACCGGCTCGCCGGCCTGCGGCCGGCGCCAGGCGTGGCGCAGCCCCCACCGGTTGAGCCCTTCGATGACGGGTCCGAGGTCTGCTCCGGCCGGGGTCAGCCGGTACCAGACCTCCCGCCTGCCCGGCTCCCGGTCGGCGGTGAGGATCCCGGTGTCTTCGAGCTCACGCAGGCGCTGGCTGAGCGTCTTGGGGGTGATCCCGGCGAGGCGGTCCATCAGGTCGGTGAACCTCTTGGGGCCGGTGAGGAGATCGCGGATCACCAGCAGGCTCCACCGGTCGCCGACGCGTTCCAGGGCGCGTGCCGTCAGGCAGAAGTGGTCGTAGGTCCGAACGTTCCTGATCACGTCCTCCATAATACTAGTTGACAGATACTATTTGCAAGATACTAACCTATAGATAGCTAACTCAACAGGAGGAGGATGTCATGTACGACCCGCCTGGCTATCTGTGGGCGCTCACCATCGCCGGTATCGTCGCGATCCCGGCCGCGACCTGCATCGTGCTGTACGGCGGCGCGCTGCGCGCCGG
>NZ_JBARCR010000152.1:0-4157 GCF_049794275.1 Trebonia sp. | reverse complement strand
GATGACCGAAAGCGGCAGCAGGGCCATGGCGGCCAGGCCGGCCCAGTTCGCGGATGTCAGGCCGGCCCCGATGCAGGCCAGCAGGATCCCGGTATAGCTGGGGTGGCGCAGCAGGCGATACGGGCCGCTTGCGACCACCGGCTGGTCGGTGCTGACCATGACGGTGAAGGTGAAGTACTCGCCCAGTGTCTTGAACGACCACCCGCGCAGCACGAGCCCGGCCACCAGAATCGCCATCCCGGCGGCGAAGGCGACGGCGCCAGGCCGGATGACGGCAGCCGGGACAATGCGCGGCGCGAGATACAGGAAGACGCCCGCGGCAGTCAGGCAGGCCAAGAAGACCGCCCGCGAGGTTGCCCCGCCGATCTTGGTCGCTCCCTTCCTTGCTTCCAGCCCCCGGGAAAACTGGCTGAGTTCCATCGCTCCCCAGGCCAGCGCGACAACCAGGAGCAGCGGGCCGGCGATGTGGTTGGTGTCGAAGTAGGGCTTCATCTCTCCTCCTAGGCGATCAGATGGGTGGTGCATGGCCCGGCGCGATGGCAGGGTCGGCGCCGGGGTCCGGGCGGGCCGCGCGCTCGAAGAGGGCGGCAAGTTCGGTGCCGTAGGCCTCGATGTCAAGGTCAGGGTCGGCCGCGAACTGGGTGAGCAGGTCGTCCAGGACAGCCTTGAGGCTCGCTGCCATGACCCGGGCGGAGAAGGCTCCCAGCAGGCCCTTCGCCTGCCCGTGCGTCAGGACATGCTCGACCGCGGTCACCTCGTCAGCGCGCACGTCGAAGGCCGGGTTCGGGTGCCCGGCCTCGTCCCGGAAGCTGTTGTAGATCCTGACCAGCGCGATGACTTCCCGGGCGTGCGTCCGGAAGTACTCGACCCAGGTGCCGATGTACGCCGCGATGAACTTTTCGGGGAACGTCAATGGCTCGGCGGCCAGCAGGCGCGGCTGCACGTACTCCGTCATCGAGCCGAGCACGTGCGCGATCACCGCGCTGATCAGGTCATCCTTGGCCGCGAAGTGGTAGGTGACCACTCCCTTGCTGACCCCGGCCCGGCGCGCAACCTCGGCCACCGAGGTGCGCGGGAAGCCGAGCTCGGCGACGGCGCCGATCGCGCAGTCCACGAGCTGATCGCGGCGCTTGAGCTGGGTGAAGGTGCTCGCCCCGCGCTCAGCAGCGCCCCGGTTAGTACTCATGGCATGAGATTAGTACGATCGTACTAATCGGTCAAGTGCCGGGCCCGTGACGGGCCCGCGGCGGGGCGGCTACTTCGCCCGCCGCCGCGCTCCCGGTCCTCGTGTTCCGGGCGACGACGAGCCCAGGCTGCGGACATCTCCCCGCCAAACCGCTTGATGTGCGCACCCGGCGGGGCAGTTCGGCGAGCCTCGTCCCGCTCGCACTGAACGCATTCGCGATAACCCTGGGAGACCGGTTCCCGGCCGCCGAAACCTACTACTGAACCGCCGCAAACACCGTTGTTGGCGAGATAATCCCCAGAATGATAAATCTGCGCGCCGTGCCATCACAGACTCACGAGTTCGCTCTGGGCGCCGATTCGGCGTTACGGATTTGGTGGCAGCGCGCACCGATCACGTTGCGCGGCGCGGTGTTCGCGGTGGCCGGCGGACGGGACGGCGGCCGCGACGAAGATCGCGGACGGCAGCCAGCTGATGACGAACGCCACGCTGCCCAGGTCGTTGAGGATCAGGGCGAGCTGCGGGCTGATAGTACTGGGAGGTCGGTCCATGACGAACTACGCCCGCCTGTACCGGTTCGGGATCACGCCCTGGGAGCGGTACGCGACGGAGGCGGCAGCAAGTATCACCGCGCTGCTGGACCGGGAGGAGGCCGAGCGGTCCAGCCCGCTCGGCCGTGCGCTCGACCTAGGCTGCGGCAGCGGCCAGTACACCCCCGAGCTGGCGCGCAGAGGATGGCAGGCTGTTGGCATCGACTACGTGCCGGCCGCGATCGAGGCGGCAGCAGCCAAGAGCCGGGGCGTGGACGGGCTCAGCTATGTCGTCGGCGACGTGACGCGGCTGCCGTCGACGAACCTGGGAACGTTCGATTTCTTTCTCGACATTGGCTGCTTCCAGGGTCTGGACGCCAGAGGACGTCTCGCCGAGGGTGAAGGAATCTCGGCGCTGGCCAGGCCGGAGGCCACCCTGCTGCTGATGAGCTTCGGCCCGGGCCGCTGGCGGTCGCTGGTCGGAGGCGCATCGCAGCAGGAGGTCCAGGCCGCCTTCGCGGGCTGGCAGATGCTCACGGCCGAGCCCGCGGACACCGCAGGCTTGGGCTGGCCCATGAACAAGACCGCGCCCCAGTGGTACAGGATGCGCCGCACCTGAACGAGTCTGTCTTGCTGGCGTGACGCCCAGAACCGGCCTTTCTGCGCAAGGTCAGCCATGCCGGTAGGGCCGATTCCCAGCCGCACAAGATCGGCGATCTCGCACCACGACGCCGGTCGGCGTTGGTCACGTTATGCTGTCGGTCCTGGTCACTCGCCGTGCGCGTGAACCGCCGATCTGGCGCAGGTCCCATCGTGTGGCTCTGGCCGGTCTTGACTCGCAGACCAGGGTGATCTGCGCGCGGACTCTGCGGGTCAGCATGGGGCGCTGGAGATCCCGACAAGAGATATTCCCTCGGTAGGCCAGTGTTCGCGCAGGTACGGTCATGGGTAACGTCGATGCCATAATGCCTTGGCCGCCGGAAGGCGGGGGCGCGCGGATAGCGGTCGCTGGGGCCGAGCGGTCAGGTTCTCCGGTCCGGGCGTGTCTTATGAGTATGCACATCGCTTACGTTGTCGTCACGATCGTCGTGGCGCTTGCGAACGGCTATGCCGCCGTTTTGAACTTCGCCGGGGCGGAGTCTGTCAGGGTCGTCGCCGACGAGGTGCGAGTGTCGCCGAGGTGGATGATTCCGTTCGGGATTCTGCTGGCCTGCGGGGCGGTCGGCCTGCTGGCCGGATTCGCTGTGCCGGTGCTCGGGATGGCCGCCGCGATTGGCCTGGTCGTCTACTTCATCTGCGCGGTGAGCGCGCACATCCGGGTGCGCGATCCCAAGGTCGCCGGTGCGGTCAGTTTCCTGGTGATGGCCGTCGGCGCCCTAGTCGTGGGCCTCGGCTACCACAACCACTGGTGATCCCTGCGGGGGCCGCCACTCCCATTCGGTCACGGCCACAGGAGGTAGAAGGGGAACCTATTTGATATGGAGGAGATCGAGTGGCTGACGGAGCGCTTTCAGCAGCACCGTTCGCATTTGCGCGGGGTTGCCTACCGGATGCTGGGATCGGTGAGCGAAGCCGACGACGCTCTCCAGGAGGCATGGCTCCGGATCCGCGACCAGGATCGGCGGAGCGTCGAGAACATGCAGGCCTGGCTGACCACCATTGTCGGGCGGGTGTGCCTGAACATGCTGCGCGCCCGGCGAGCACGGCGCGAACAGTTCACGGACGTCTACGTGCCCGACCCCGTCGTCAGCCTCGAAGGCAGCGTCGACCCTGAGCAGGAGGCGCTGGTTGCCGACTCGGTCGGGCTCGCGCTGCTCGTGGTGCTCGACGCGCTTACTCCTCCCGAGCGGCTGGCGTTCGTGCTGCACGACGTGTTTGGCGTGCCGTTTGCGGACATCGCGGCGGTCCTCCACCGTTCCGAAGCCGCCGCGCAGCAGCTCGCCAGCCGAGCTCGGCGACGCGTGCACGGCTCGCCCACGCCGGACCCGGACATCGGCCGACAGCGCGAGGTCGTCGACGCGTTCTTCGCCGCCTCTCGCGATGGCGACTTTGACGCCTTGGTGGCGGTGCTCGATCCCGATGTCGAACTGCGGATCGATGGCGGCGTGCTGCGCGAGGAAGCGTCGCTGATTCTTCGCGGCGCGGTAGCCGTAGCGGCCTACTCCGCTACTTACTCCAAGCTCTACCCGTTCGTCAGGTCAGTGCTCGTCAACGGCGCCGCGGGAGTTGTGGTGGCGCCCGCCGGACGAGTGTTCTCCGTGATGGCGTTCACCGTCACCCACGGAAAGATCACGCAAATCGATGCCCTCGTGGATCCAGAGCGCCTCGGGCAGCTCAACCTCGTCATCCCATCGGCCGATGAACAAGGCCGGTGACGTCACTCGGACTGCTGAACCAGCGCGATGGCGTGTTCCTCGCCGAGGACTGGGTGGCAGCGTCGG
>NZ_JBARCR010000151.1:0-12236 GCF_049794275.1 Trebonia sp. | reverse complement strand
ACGTGGCAGCCCAGGATCGTATGGAGTTCGCGGTCGACGACCAGCTTGCAGAACCCTGTCTGGCGGCCATCGATGATCGGTCGCGGGAGCGAGTCGAAGCGCACCGTTGCCGCGACCACCTCGCGGTTCTCCCGCGCTGCCGCCTCGGTCAGCCCGGCCGAGGCGTACTCGGGGTCCGTGAAGCTGCCGATGGGGCTCACCTGGGCAGACAGGACCGTGGTTGCCCCGAGGACGGCGTTGGTCGCGGCTACTAGCCCCTCGCGGATCGCCTCGTGCACGACCAGCGCGCGCCCAGTGACGTCGCCGGCGGCGAAGACGTGCGGCGCGGTCGTGCGCAACTGCGCGTCGACCTGGACGTACCCGCGCCGGTCCGTCTGCACCCCGGCCCGGTCGAGGCCTAGCCCGGCGGTGGCCGCGACCCATCCGGCCGCCACCACGGCCAGCGTGGCGTCGATGCTGTGCTGCCCGGTACTTGTCGAATGGATGAGCCGCACGCCGGTCGCACAGCGCTCGAAGCGGTCGATCGTCCCGGCGTCCGCGACCACCTCGACGCCGGACGCCGCCATGGCGGCAGTGACCGCCTCGGAGACCTCTTGGTCCTCACTCATCAAGATGCGGGGAGCGATCTCGACGAGATAGACCTGTGAGCCGAACGCGTTGAAGATCGATGCCACCTGCACGCCGGTCGCGCCGGCGCCGATCACGACCAGCGACGGCGGCACCGAGGAAAGGCGCCACGCGTCGCTGTGTGTCGCGGTCAGGTCGAAGCCGGGAACCGCCAGCGGCCGTGAGGCTCCTCCGGTGCAGAGGATGACTTTGTCTGCCCGAAGCCGCGGCGCATTGTCGCTTTCGATCGTGTGGGCGTCGGCGAAGCGCGCGGTGCCGCCCTGCTCGTAGATGCTCACCCCGGCGCGCTCCAGATCGTCGCGCAGCAGCGTGTGCTTGCGTGCGTCCGCGGTCACGTCGCGGACGCGGGCTAGCAGCTGGGCGTAGTCGAGCGAGGGTTCGCCGCCCGCGATCCCGTAGAGCGGGAGCTGCCTGGCCTCGCGAATCAGCCGTGCCGCCTGGGCCAGCGTGCGTACCGGCACGGGGCCGTCGTTCGCGGCCATTCCCCCGAACTGATCGCGGGTGATCAGCGCCGTGCTGGCTCCCAGACGGGCCGCACGGAGCGCCGCGACGACCCCCGCGGGTCCTGCGCCGACGACCACGACATCGAACGGCTGACGCGGCGTTGGGGCCATGACTCGATCATCCGGATCCCGGCGGCGGCCCGTCATCACCCCTGCAGGGTGAGGCGGACGCGACAGCCGGGCGCGACGATGCGCATGTGCGCGCGATGACGGTTGTACCGGGTCAGAAGGGGACCGCTGGCATCGAGGAGGTCCCGGACCCGGGGGCGCAGGACGGCGCCCTGCTGGTACGGGGCATGGCGGTCGGTATCTGCGGGACCGACCGGGAGATCGCGGAGGGCGGCTACGGCACGCCGCCATCCGGTGAAGCCAGGCTGGTCATCGGCCACGAGAGTCTGGGCGAGGTGCTCGAGGCTCCGGCGGGATCAGGCTTCGCGCCCGGCGATCTGGTCGTCGGGATCGTGCGGCGGCCCGATCCGGTGCCCTGCCCCGCGTGTGCCGCCGGAGAGTGGGACATGTGCCGGACCGACGGCTTCGGCGAGCGTGGCATCGTCCGCCTGCACGGGTACGGAAGCGAGCATTGGCGGGTGGAGCCGGACTTCGCCGTGCCCATCCTCCCGAGGCTGGGCGAGCTCGGCGTCCTGCTGGAGCCGGCGTCGGTGCTGGCCAAGGCGTGGGACCAGGTGGACCAGATCTCGCGGCGCGCATTCTTCCTTCGCGGCCGGGCGCTGGTCACCGGCGCCGGGCCGATCGGGCTGATGGCATGCCTGCTCGGCGCACAGCGCGGCTACGAGATGCACGTCGTCGATCTCGCGCGAGCCGGCCCGAAACGTGATCTGGTCGAGGACCTCGGCGCCCGATACCATTCCGGCGACGCCGCGGACGTCGATGTCGACGTCGATGTGGTCATCGAGTGCACCGGGCTCGGCGCGGTCGGCCGCTCCGCCGGCCGCCAGCTGGCCAGCGGCGGGATCATGTGCCTGACCGGGATCATGAACCTGGGCCCGACCCTCGACGTGGACGCCACCACCCTGAACCGCAACATGGTGCTGCACAACCAGGTCCTGTTCGGCACCGTGAACGCCGGCCGGCGCCACTGGGAACAGGCGGCCGGAGCGCTCGCGGCGGCCGACCCCGGCTGGCTGGGCGCGCTGATCACACGGCGGGTGCCGCTCACCTCCTGGACCGACGCGCTTGACCGGCAGCCGGAAGACATCAAAGTCGTAGTGGACCTCACCGCATGACCGCCCACGAAGTGAAGGTGTGGTCGGCAACCCCGGGGCTGCTGAGCGAGGGCCCTCGCTGGCATGAGGAGCGCCAGGAGCTGTTGTGGGTCGACATCCTGGGATGCCAGATGCACCGGGGAACGCTGGGCCCCGATGGCGCCCTGGAACACGTCGAGACCATCTCGGTCGACCGGCATATCGGTGCCGTCGCGCCGGCTGCCGGGGGCGGGTACGTGCTCGCCGCAGGCCCGGGGTTCCTGTTCGTCGACGACGCCGGCTGGGTCCGCGAACTGGCCCAGCCCGAGGATGGCCGCACCGACGTGCGGATGAACGACGGAGCCTGCGACCCGCAAGGACGGTTCTGGGGCGGGACGATGGCCTACGACGAGTCGCCCGGCGCCGGCGCCCTTTTCCGGCTTGAACTCGACGGTAGCTGCACCACCGTGCTGACCGGCCTGAGCATCTCCAACGGCATCGGATGGAGTCCCGACGCCAGCACGATGTACCTCAACGACAGCGGCACCGGATGCGTCGAGGCGTTCCGGTTCGACGGCCCGAGCGGCGCGATCAGCGACCGCCGCACCCTGGTGCATGTCGACCAGCCGGGCGTGGTGCCCGACGGACTCACGATCGATGAAGAGGGCGGGATCTGGGTCGCGCTATGGAACGGCGGTGCCGTCCACCGGTACGCGCCGGATGGATCACTTCTGGCCACCGTGCAGCTCCCGGTCCAGCGACCGACCTCATGCGCGTTCGGCGGGCCCGGCCGGGACACGCTGTTCGTCACCTCCGCTCGGACCGACCTCGACGAGGACGCGCTGGCCCGCCAGCCGCACGCAGGCAAGGTATTCGCGATCGACGGACTCGGCGTCCGCGGCCTTCCCTGCATGCCATACCGCGGCCGGACACCACGTTCGTCCGATTGCTAGGCGCGCCGCGCAATCCGCAGTCCAAGGCTGCTGATCAGCGAACCCGGACACCAGTTCTGCGTGCAACACTCGCCGCGTGACGTATAGCCGCAGGTGGGGCGCACTGACGGCACTCACCGCGCTGGGATTATCTGGCACGCTGGTCCATGAACCGGTCCACGGCCGAAGCCCTATATCCTTCGCCTTGGTACCGTCCGTAACGTCGCCGAGAGCGCCTGGCCTGTACCCGCTCGAGCGAGTTGGCGATCATGGAGCCGACGGCCTTATAGTACGCTCCCGCCCGCACCTCCATATGGCATCTGACCTGCCCAAATACCACTGGATCGCCGCGCTCCCGCGCGTCGGCCCGTGCGGTGAAGACTTCGAAGCCCCGTTGGCCGCCGCGCGCCACGGCAGACTAATCGGCACTCCCACAATTCAGCGCCCACGGCGCCTGCCCGCGGTTACCTCGCCTGTTCTAGGTAAGACCTGCCTGCCCTCGGACGCCAACCACCTGTGAGCAAGCGGCGGCGGCACCAACGCCGCCAACCGGATCCGGCTTAGCCAGAGGAAGGGCAGCAAATGAAGTTCATGTCACATCGGCGCAGCGGGACGGCCGCGCATGCGAAGGATGCCAAACGAGAAGACCTCCACGTCCTGAGGCGCGGTAAGTCGGGCGCTGTGATCCTCGGCCTGGCAGCGGCCGCAGCCGTGGCGGTACCCGCGTCCGCCTCCGCCTCGACCGGCGCCCACCGGGCCGATGCCTCCCCGGTGGCCGGGCACGTCTACGTCAACGACAACACCGCCGGGACCAACACCATCGCCGCGTTCGAACGGCATGCCGACGGCACGCTAACCCCGGAGGCCGGATCGCCGTTCCCGGCCGGCGGGGCCGGGACCGGCGCTGGGCTGTCCTCGCAGGGCGCGATCCAGATCACGCCGGACGGCCGGTTCCTGCTCGCGGTCGATGCGGGCAGCAACCAGATCTCCGTACTGCGGATCAACTTCGGCGGCTCCCTCAGCCCCGTGCCCGGCGGCGTCATCCCTTCCCGTGGCACCCTGCCCGACAGCATCGCGGTGCACGGCAACCTGGTCTACGTCGCCAACTCCGGGAACGGCGAGGCCAACTACACCGGTTTCCGGCTCGGCCTCAATGGCCAGCTGGTCCCGATCCCCGGCTCTACCGTCGCTCTCGCCGCTAACGCGGCGCCCGGTGACGTGCTGTTCAACAGCACGGGCACCAAACTGGCCGGTACCGAAGTGGGGACCTCCAAGATCGACAGTTTCACCGTCGGCTTCAACGGCCTGCTGACCGCCGCCCCGGGCTCGCCGTTCCCGGCCCAGGGCCTGGGCCCGTTCGGCAGCGAGTTCCGGCCGACCAACCCCGACCAGCTGTTTGTGTCCAACGCCCACAATGTCGGCGCCGACACCGGAACCATCTCGGCGTTCACCGACGCCTTCGATGGCACGCTGACGCCGGTCGCGGGCTCCCCGTTCGCCGACCAGCAGACCGCACCGTGCTGGGTAGAAATCACCCATGACGGCAGGTTCCTGTTCACCGTGAACACCGGATCCGGCGAGATCTCGCGCTACCAGATCGCCCCGCACGGGGCGCTGACCCTACTGGGAAGCACGCCGGTCAGCCAGACCGGCGGGGTGGGCGCGGTTGACGCCCGGCTCAGCCCAGACGGCCGCTTCCTGTACGTCGATGAGAGCAAGTCCGGCAAGGTTGGCGTGTTCGCCGTCGGCGGCGGCAACCTGACCGAACTGGGCACCTCCCCGTTTGCGCTGCCGACGGGCGCCACACCCGCAGGCATCGTCGTCAGCTAGCTCTCCAGCCATACGACCGGAGCCGCGGCCCAGTCCCCCGCGGCTCCGGGAGCGGTAAGAAACCAGCGGCCAGCGACGCCAACCAATATCGGGCCGAACGGCCCGATATGACGCTTCCCAGAAAGGACATCGTTCCATGACCGTGACACTCGGCATACTGGCCCTGCTGGAAACCCAGCCCGGCAAGGGCAGCGAGCTGGCGGAATTCCTCAAGGAGGCCCGCGAGCTGGCCATCGCCGAAGAAGGAACCGTCAGTTGGTATGCGTTCAAGATCAGCGATACCAGCTACGGCATCTTCGACACCTTCGCCACCTACAGCGCCCGCACCGCGCACATCAACGGCCAGATCCCGGCCGCCCTGGCCAAGGTTGCGGTCGACCTGCTGGCAAGTGACCCAGACATCCGGCCCGTCGACGTCCTTGCGTTCAAGTAACGAACCCTCGGGTGACCTCAGCAGCTCGCAGCAGACGGTCCCTGCCGACGCTGCGGCGCTCATCTGCCCGGAACCGCGCCTGCACGCCGAAGATCTCGCCAGGAGATCTGGGCGCGGCAGGGCGAACCAGGATAGGCAGGACGAGAACCACGGCTCGTTCGGAACAAAATTCATGATCCCGAACGAGCCGTGGTGTTACCGCCGCCAAACCTGCCGCCGTGCGGGCTCCAAGCCGGACGCGGTTGCGCCTCCCCGGTGCTAGACCCGCCACGGTTACCGCGGCGGTGCACCGCGGGCGGTTTTCATTCCGTAAAGTCGGCCCTGATGGCCGCGAGCAGCCCCTCGAGGTCCTCGGCACACGGGCCGCAGGCCCGCAGATGCGCGGCCACCTCCGGGTGCCGTTGCTCCGCTCCGCGGGGATCGGCGACCGCGATTTCCGCGTAGATGTGGAGCAGCTCCATCGCCTTGTCGCATCCCGCATCGCGCGGGTCAGTCCGCAAGAAGCGGTCCAGTTCCGGCCAGCCGTTCATCAGTGCCTCACCGGTTCTCGTGCAGGTATCCATTAGCGACGAGGCTGACCCGCAGCTTACGTCGTGCGTCGAACATCGTCTTATACAGGGCATTCCGGCTGGATCCCAGCTTCGCAACCAGCGCATCCAGCGGCACGCCGTCAACCACGATCGCGGTGAAGACCTGCCGCTGGTGCTCCGTGAGCTCCTCCTCGACCGCCCGGCGGAGCGCCCGGACCAGGTCGCGCTGCTCGGACTCCCGGGCCGGGTCGAGGCCGAGCCTGTCAGGCAGCCGGTCCCAGTCCCCCGCCTCCAGCGGGACTGCGGGACGACGCCAGAAATGCCGCCCGATCTTGCCGGACACCTCGAAGATGACGAACTTGCACGCCCACGTGGTGAACCGGCTCTCGCCGCGGAACTCGCCGATCCTGGCGATGATCGCGAGAACGGCGTCCGCGGCGGCGTGGTGCGCCAGATCGTCCAGTTCGGGCCCGGAGATCTGCAACTGCCCGCTGCGGCGGCGCGCTTCGGCCCGCGCGACGCGCAGCAGCATGTCGTACAGCCGGGCCGTGGCGCGCTCCCGCCCGAGGCCGCCCCCGCTCAGCGCCCGAACCCACTCACACGGCACCGGCGTTTCGTCAGCCACCCGTTCTGGTGGCGAGCCCGCTGCCCGCATGCCCATCAAGCTACGCCCGCGTGGCCTCAGCGGCCATCGATGCTGGCCACCAATCGCTGGGTCCATCGGCACCTCGCTGCTCAAGACTGGGGTGGCGGTAAGAACCCGGCCGCGTTCTGCCACTCATCTCAGTAGGCGCGGCGTACGCCGTGTCGATTGTGGTATCTGGAAACACCCGTCCCTGCCGAAAGGCTCTGGTGCCTCCATGACAACCGAACCCGCTGGCAAGACCCCACTGACTACCGGCATTGCGTCCTCGCGCCGTCGGCGGGACGGGGTTCCCGCGGCTCCGGGGCTTGATCCCGACTCGGCCCGATGGCTGCAGGCGCTTGCCGATGATGGCCCGCGACGAGATGCGGCGCTGGCGGAGCTGTACGCGATGTTGCTGCGGGCCGCCCGTCGTGAGGCTGCGCGGCGCGGGCCGAGGATGCAGATTACCGGCCCCGAACTGGAGGATCTGGCCGATCAGGCGGCAGGGGACGCGCTCTTGGCGATCACGCGGAAGGTCACGCAGTTCAGGGGCGAAAGCCGGTTCACCACCTGGGCCTACAAGTTTGTCATCTTCGAGGTATCGGCCAAGATCGCCCGCCATTTCTGGCGCCACCCGACTACGCCCTTGGATGCCGAGAGCTGGGACCGGCTGCCGGACCGGTTCGGTTTCGACCCCGCGCAGGAATCAGAATGGCGGGATCTGCTCGCCGCGTTGCGCCGCGCTGTCGACACCGAACTGACTCTCCGCCAGCGCGAGGTCTTCGTCGCGGTCGTCCTCAACGATGTCCCGCCTGATGCCCTGGCACTCAAGCTCGGATCGAACCGTAACGCGGTCTACAAGATGATGTTCGACGCGCGGCGTAAGCTGCGCGCGGCTCTGGTTGCTAACGGGTATCTCAACGATGGAGAATCGAGGCGCTCATGAACGGCTGGACGGCGCTGGACCGTTTTCTTCACACCGATCCGCGTGACGTGGGGTGCGCTGAGGCGATGGACATGCTGCACGTGTATGCCGACCTGGTGGCCGCGGGAGTCCGTGCCGAGGAGCGCTACCTGGGCATCGCCGCGCACCTGCGCGCCTGCGGCCCGTGCGGAGAAGACTTCGAAGGGCTGCTAGCCGCGATCGCGGGCGAAGCGTCCTGACCGTACGCCAGACCATGTTGCTGGGGCAAGCACCACCATCCGTTCGGGGAAATCCAGATAATTCCGAACGGACGGTGGTGTCACGGTCTGAGCCTGGCCATCCCCGGCCGTGTCGCCGGCGGTGAGGGACACAGGTGACCGCAAATGCCGGCCTGCGGTACCGGGGTGTGTCTAGGAGAACGCGGCGGCGGTCAGGCTGAACGCCTGGGCGTTCATCTCGGCAATCTGCCTGGGGCCGCCGGCGACACCGGGCATCCCCTTAACGGCACCGATCCAGACGACCTCGCCCGCATCAGCCGCCAGGACGCGCCGCGAGGTGAGACACCGAGCTGAGGCCGGCGTCGTTCACGGTATCCGGTCCCATGGCTGTCAGGATGACGCGGCGGCGTGCTCGCGCAGGTACCCGACCAGACCGGCGACGTCCTCGGGCACCAGGCGGCCGATGGCGCCGCTTGAATACACGCTCACGACCACCTTGCCCTCCGGGTCCAGCACGAAGCCGGTGAACTGCAGGTACAGGGGGTCTTCATTGACGAACGCGCCGGTCAGCCCGGCGACCGCGCGGGCGTCGGCACTATGCCCAAGAGGGAACGTAAGGCCGTGCTTGGCGGTGAACTCCGCGGTGGTCTGCTCGTCATCGACCCAGAGCGCGGCCACCCGGATGCCGGCCGCTGCTAGCGAGTCACCGGCTCGCTGGAACGCGCGCAACTGGGCGGTGCAGTACGGACACCACGCCCCGCGGTTGAACAGCACGACCCCGAACTCGCCGGCGAACCAGCCGGGAACCTCGATGGCCTGCGCGCCGGGAACGTTGAGGGTCAGCTGGGGGAATATGTCGCCCGGGTGCAGCAGGGACATGGCCTGCCTCCTTATGTATGTCGTCGCGTGAATCCGTCTGCACACTTAGCGCGGCCCGCGGCCGCCGGTCTTACCCCCGTCGATTCCAGGAAAGGCGGCGCACCGGGAGGTAAGAACATCGATGGCGGAGCAGCGAACGTGTCGAGACAGTCGTTCAGTGGGCGCAGTGACAGGGGGCGTAAAGACTATTGAGGCCGGCGTGGTCGTGGTCGGGCTCGGTCTGTCCAGTGATGCCCAGCAAGACCAGCAGCCCGCGGGCAACGCTGACGTCGCCTCAACGCGGTCGGTGATGATACGGGCTCTGGGTGTTCTCGTACGAAGGAGACCACAGTGGTGAATGATTTTGCTGCTAAGACCGCGCTGATCATGGGCGCAGCGCGCCGTATCGGCCGAGCCGTCGCGCGCGGGCTGGCGGACACCGGTGCCGGGCTGATCCTGGTCGCCCGAAGGGCATGGGCCATGGCGGTAACACCGGCAAACTATCTCGGTCCACGAAACCGTCCAGGCAACACCGGATATCACGGAAACCGCAGGTGGGGCGGGCGGGGCTCGAACCCGCGACCGGCAGATTATGAGAAGCACGCTCAGCCGCAACGTTTGCTTGACCTGCACCAACGCCTCGTGTGAATGCCACGACCGCACACACGGCACTGGGAGTTCCACGGGCGCCGGTCCACGCCCCGGTCCACGCCGAGCCACTCGGCGGAGCTAGCACCATAACGCTGCGTAAGCACGTGCCCGAGCCCGGACGCTGGAGCCGGAGTCGTCGGGAGGCGCGGTCGACATGAGGTGTTTACCGCGGTGCGAGGTTGCCCCGCGCTGGTGCAGGGGAAGATCCTGCCGCGTGCCGCGTAGGCGGTGAGGGGTTGAAACAGCGGGGCCGACAGCCCATACGCTGCGGGGTCCGGGGCGGCAGCCTCGCCTCGCAGCTGCGTGCCCTTCAGACCCGTGGATTCCCGTACCGGCATCCGGACCCGTTCAGACCAGTCCGTGACCTCGGCCAAGAATATCGGCGGACGCTACATCAATCTCCACCCCGGACGCGCTAGATTGTGCCGTTTGCCTGCCACGCCATCCTCCGGCTGTGCTCCCCTTGCCGCCGACCGCAACGATGCGGGGCGGGTCCAAGGTCGAACTTAGGCGGAGTCTGGCACCAACCCTGACCGGCATGCCAGCCGTCGCGCAGCTGGCCAGTATCCGCGCCTCACGTCGAGCACACCAGATTGCCCGCTCCCGGACGTCCCGACGAGGGTATACGGAGCAGCGGGTGGCGGCGCAAAACGACCGATACGCACGGCTGACGGCCGAGATCACGGCGCCGCCGTCAGGTCCTCTCGGCCGATGTGAGGTTGTCGTCGCCCGGATCGAACCGGCGGGCGGCCTGGCGATGCTCCTCCGCCAACGAGCTAGGAGTTCGGCGGGCGCCTGCCGGGAGCACCGGTTGCACGGGTTGTCGTGTTGCAGTATGGCGATGGGGCCCCGTCGGCTAGCGTTCCTTGATGGCATGCAGGAGCGTGACGCCGAGCCACGGGCCGCCGTACCAGTACCCGGGTCCGAGCCCGTGCAGGGTGCCGTGTCCGATGTGCGCGGCGTACTTGCGGGCGATGAGCGCGGGGTCGGCGATGAGCAGCTGCCCGCCCGGGCGCAGGACCCGTATGGCCTCGTCCAGGGCACGGTACCGGCCTTCGGGCGAATGGATGTTATGGATCGCCATCGCGCTGGTCACGACGTCGAAGGAGTTGTCGGCGAACGGCAGCGCGGTCATGTCGGCCGTGTACACTTCCACCCGGTCTGCGACCCCGGCCGCAGCGGCGTTGGCGAGCGTGGCTTCCGGACTGTTGCCGCTCTGGTCCCTGGACCACAAGTCCGCGCCGACGGCGCGTCCCGCTGGCAGCCGCCTGGCCGCCTCGATGAGCACCGCGCCGCGGCCGCAGCCCAGGTCTAGGAGTTGCTCGTTGCCCTTCAGGCCGGCCCGGTCCAGTTCGCGCTCCCAGATGCGAAGCTTGCCGCGCAGTGTGGTGTGCAGGAAAAACCCGGCGTGGGCGAGCAGCACCGTCCCGGCGGTCGCCGTCGCGATCCGTCCTGTCCGCCGCCGGGCTGCGGCCGCGCAGCAGGCCGCCCCTGCGGTGGCGAGAACTGCCGGGAGAGCTGGCGCGTCAAGGCCGTAACGCGGCCAGGGGAGGTGCCGCGCTGGGGAGCCATTCCGGTCCTTAGACATGGGACTTAGCCTGGCAGGCGCACGGCCCGGCGTCTTGGACAAATGTTCCGCTCTGGTGGTCAGCGTCGCGAGCACAGTCTTAGCTGGCTCGCGTCACCGTCTGTGCTGCGTGCTTCGAGCCAGGCCACGCGACGCTGTCCACCGCGAGCCAGGGCGCGATGGCCAGGGCCGCGGGAGTCGCTCCGGCGAAGGCCATGACGTCGCGGTCGAGGTGCGACTGGTCGGCGTAGCCGCTCTCGGCTGCTACCAGGGCGGACCGGTCGCCCGCGGCAAGGCGGTGTGCCGCGTGGTCGAAACGGACCAGCCGGGCGGCCCGCTTGGGGGTGAGGCCGACCTGGGACCCGAACCGGGACCACAGGCGTTTGCGGCTCCATCCGGCCTCGGCGGACAGCTGCTCGACCCGGACCCGCCCTTGACGGCTTACCATCTGCGCCCAGGCGAAGGCGACCTCCGGGTCGACTGCCCATCCCGCCTCGTAACGTCGGGCGAGCGCGGCCCCGGCGATCGCGAACCGGTCCTGCCATGAGCCGGCGGCGCGCAGTTGCTCCTGGATTCGAGTGGCGTCGCGGCCCCACAGGTCCTCCAGAGCAGCCACCGTCCCGCCCAGCGCCGAAGAGGCGCCCAGCACCGCGTGCGCGACCAGCGGAGACAATCGTACCTGTAGGCACTCGATGTCCCGGCCCTGACCTCGCACCCTGCCGGGCGTGAATCCAGCGACGATGCTCCCTTGCTGCTGGCGTCCGCTGACATCCTCGACGAGCAGCCCGTCGCCGAAGTCGAAGAACAGCGTGACAGCCGGGTGGGGGACAACCTGAATGTCGACGAGGTCGTCGGCCCGGTTGCGGAACCCGGCCATGCTGACCCCCGCGAGCAGACCCGGCCTTGACGGGACCGCGATCTCCTGCGGGGCCGCAGACACCAGAACCGACTCGGCGGGACGCATGTCGCCAGCTTACAAGCCACCACGGTTGACGGGCGCCGGCACGATGCTCCGGCACCCCGGCCGGCCTATGAGCACACGGACCCCGGTTCCCGGCGAGGGATTCGCCAGACGCCGGGTTGCGTGGGTTCTGTCAGTTGTGGGGCCGGGCGGTTGCGGCGAAGTCCAGCAGCAGTTTGCCCGTCGTTTGCGGGTCTTCCATCATCGGGGTGTGCCCCACGCCGGCTAGCAGCTCGACCCAGGCTCCGGGCACGACCTTGTATGCGGCCGCCGACGAGGAACGCCACCGCTGGTCGTCGGCACCGAAGATCACCAGTAGCGGCAGGCGCAGGTCGGTCAGCCGGTCGGGAAGGCTCCGCTGCCCGAGATAGTCC
>NZ_JBARCR010000150.1:0-3357 GCF_049794275.1 Trebonia sp. | reverse complement strand
GGCGTCACCCGCGCCGGCAACGTCACGGCGTTCCGCGAGATCAGGTTCGCGCCGCCACGGGCCGCCGGCCTGCCCGCCGAGCGCGACCTGCGCACGTCGGTACTTGGCGTGGACATCGCCTTGCCGGTGATCGCCGCCCCGGTCGGCGTCCAGGCCGTGCATCCGCTCGGCGAGGTCGCCGTCGCGACGGGCACCAGGGACGCGGGAACGGCGATGGGGCTCAGCGAGTTCGCCAGCAAACCGGTGGCGGACGTGGCACGGGTGAACCCTGACGTGTTCTTCCAGGTGCACTGGTCGGCGGACCGGGAGACGCTGCTCGACCGGGCGCTGCGGGCACGGAAGGCCGGCGCGAAGGCCCTGATCGTCACCCTCGACTGGTCGTTCCCCGGCGGCCGCGACTGGGGCAGCCCGCCGATACCGGAGCGGCTGGACGCGCCGACGCTGCTCAGGTACGCCCCGCAGGTGGTGACCCGTCCCCGTTACCTCGCCGGCTGGCTCAGATCCGGCCGCCTGCCGGACCTCACCGTGCCGAACTTCGCCGCGCCCGGCGAACCCGCCCCCGGCTTCTTCGCCGCCTACCGCTCGTGGCAGTCGGTCGCGGCGCCCAGCTGGGCCGACATCGCGTGGCTCCGCGCCCAGTGGGACGGGCCGTTCCTTGTCAAGGGGGTGATGCGGGCCGACGACGCGCGCCGCGCGGTCGACGCGGGCGCGACCGCGGTCTCGGTATCCAACCACGGCGGCAACAACCTGGACGGCACCCCGGCCTCGATCCGGGCACTGCCAGCCGTGGTGACGGCCGTCGGCGGCCAGGCCGAGGTCTTGCTCGACGGCGGCATCCGCCGCGGCGGCGACGTGGTCAAGGCGCTCGCCCTCGGCGCTCGCGCGGTGATGATCGGCCGCGCCTGCCTGTGGGGGCTGGCAGCGGGCGGCCCTGCGGGCGTCCGCAACGTCTTCGACATCCTCCGTGCTGGCATCGACTCGGCCCTGCTCGCCCTCGGCCGTCCGTCCGTCCATGACTTGACCCCGGCCGACGTGATCCTCTCCGAGGACTTCGCCTACGGCCCGGACGGGCCTGCCGTATCTCCTTGGAATCCCCTTATCGGGGATTTAGCAGGGACAGCGGGCGGTTAGGGTACCCATTTGCCCAGCGTGAAAGTGGGCGTCCAAAGGCTCAAGGGCCAGAAGAGAATTGAGATTACCCACTGAACCCAGCTATGGATCGACGATACACTGTTTGGAGTCGTCGGCAAATGGGGCGACGCCGTATTAAGAAAGACGCCGATCAGGATATATAGCCCGATGAGCAGGCCCTTCACGCTAAAAAGCGTCTTCAGAAAATCCAATTCAGCTCACATCCTCTAGGTGGCCGCTCGTTCGCTGCCGACTTTCAAAACAGACGTTTACCCCTTTCATGGAGAGACATGTCATGACCTCCACGATAGATTAGGCGCGGCTGCGCATCCCGCCGACACTCCGTACCGTCGTGTCGCTCCTTAACATCTTCTGGTTCATGCCGGTACAAAGCGTCTTTATAGTAGCAAATGCTACAAATGTCGTCAATAGTCAGATATCCGGCAATTGTTGCATTTCGTTCCTTCGCTGAGTCGCTTGCCCTCGAGCAGCTCCACGAGCAGGCCTACCGCGACCTAGGCTTCCAGCTCATCGACGTACCCGCGGGCCCGCTGGCCTAACAGACGGCACTGATTCAGCAGATAAGCAGAGAATTGGTTTTGCGGGAAAGGCGGTAATGCGAAGTACCCTGGCTGAAGACGTAGCACCTGGGGGACTTGCCTGCTATGAGAACCGTGCCACGGAGTAGAGCAGCTCGTGTCGTGGTTGCGGTGCTGGCCGTAATCGTTGTCGGTGGGATCGTGGCAGGCTGCTCCGGCGGCAGTCACCCGGCGGCCGCCATCCAGACCCAGAGCCCAGCGAGCCAGTCAGCCAGTTCGCCCAGTTCGCCAACCGCGTCCGCCGCCGGCGTGTCGGGCGGCCAGACGGTCGGCTCGCTGTGCAGCTCGCAGCGGCGGGCGGTGGTCGGCGGCGCGTACATGGTGCAGAACGACGAGTGGGGCTCGGGCGCTCCCGAGTGCGTGGCCGTGGCCACGGGCGGCGGTTTCACTGTGGCCAAGTCGGCCATAGCGAAATCCGCCGGCGGGTCCCCGGGCGGCTATCCGTCCATCTACCGGGGCTGCCACTGGGGCATCTGCACGCCGGGCAGCGGCCTGCCGGTGCCGGCCTCCAGGCTGCTGTCACCGGGAACCGCGACCACGAGCTGGGCCACGACCCAGCCCGGTACTGGCGCCTACGACGTCGCCTACGACATCTGGTTCAATCAGGCGCCGACCACCAGCGGCCAGCCCGACGGCGCTGAGCTGATGATCTGGCTCAACCACAAAGGTTCCATCGAGCCCTACGGCTCGCAGGTAGGCACGGCCACCATCGACGGCCGGTCGTACCAGGTGTGGTTCGGCCAGCAGGGATGGAACACGATCTCTTACTCGATGGTGACGGGGACCACCTCGGTACAGGATCTGGATATCGGCAAATTCGTCGCCGATGCGATGAGCCGCGGCTGGATCCAGAAATCCTGGTATCTCATCGACGTCGAGGCGGGATTCGAGCTGTGGCAAGGCGGCACAGGCCTGGCCACCGACTCCTTCGCGGTCAACGTCCGGGGATAGACCGCGGCGCGGGGGTCCTGCGGGTACGGCCCTGCGGCAAAGGGTAGGGTGCGGGCATGGATGAGAGCCGGGCGCGAGAGCTGCTGGTCAAGGAACGGGACGAGGTCGCTTCGCTGCTGCGGGGTACCGAGCAGGAGGCCGAGACCGGCCTCGAGACGAACGACGACATTCCCCGTGACTTCGGGGACGAGGGGCTGCCGCTCACGGAGCAAGGCAACGACGAGGCCGTCGCCGAGGAACTGCAGGACCGGCTCGACGCGATCGACGGGGCGCTGGCGCGGCTCGATGCGGGCACGTACGGGCGTTCGGTGCTCAGCGGCAAGCCGATTCCTGACGAGCGGCTCGAGGCCGACCCGGCGGCGGAGCTGACCGTGGAAGAGGCCCGCGCCCAGGAGGCGCAGAACCGGTAACCGGCGATCGGCGATCCAGACCGCGATCTGGGCCCGCGACCTGAAGCCCAGCTTGGCCATGATGTTGGCGATGTGCCTGGCCACGGTCGCCGGGCTGATGACAAGCTCGGCGCCGATGCCCTTGTTGCTGCGGCCGTCGGCGACCATCTTGGCGATCTGCAGTTCCCTGGGCGTCAGCGGGCTCGACGGCGAGGCCATGGCCGTCGCTGCGAGCACCGCAGCCGCGGACTCCGCCGGCGTCGCCGGCGCGGCCGGCGGCTCAAGCG
>NZ_JBARCR010000149.1:0-6209 GCF_049794275.1 Trebonia sp. | reverse complement strand
GGTCGCCCGTGACTCCGGTCCACAGCACGTTCGCCCTGGCGGGCTTCGGGAACGCGCCGGCGCCGGCCAGGCTGAGGGTGACCGCGCGGTGCCGCCACGCAGCTCGTTCCAGCCGGGGCAGCAGCCGGGTCAGGCTCAGGTCCGTGACCTCGCCGAGGAAGGCGAGGGTGATGTGCCAGGCGGGGCGGTTCGTCCACCGCAGGTCGTCGCGCGGCGGGCGCAGCGGCGCGCATGCCGCGTCCAGGTCGTCCAGGACAGCGGGCGGTGGCGCCACGCCGACGAACAGCCTCATACGCTGACTCCATGAACAGAGTTCCCCGCTGGCTCTTGCCCGCGGTGCTCGCGCTGCTGCTTGCCGTCGTGATCGTCGGCGCTGTCACGCACTAACGTGAGGCGCTCGGCCACGTAGTCGACGCACACGGTCAGCGCGGCCACGTCATCGGGATCGACCGCCGGGAACATGCCGATCCGCAGCTGGTTCCTGCCCAGCTTGCGATACGACTCGGTGTCCACGATGCCGTTCTGCCGCAGCACGTCGGCCACCGCGTCGGCGCTGATCTCGTCACTGAAGTCGATCGTGCCCACCACGGGGGAACGCATCGCCGGGTCGGCCACGAACGGTGTCGCGAAAGCTGAGGCCTCCGCCCAGTCATAAAGGATCCGGGCGGAGGAATTCGCGCGTGCCTCTGACCACGCCAGGCCGCCCTGTTCGAGCAGCCAGTCGACCTGGGCGGCGAACAGCAACAGCGTCGCGACCGACGGCGTGTTGTAGGTCTGGTCCTTGACGGAGTTCTCCACCGCGATCCGCAAGTTGAGAAAGTCGGGGATGTACCGGCCGCTCGTACCGATTTCGTCGATCCGCTCGAGCGCGGCGGGGGACAGCAGCGCGATCCACAGGCCGCCGTCGGCGCCGAACACCTTCTGCGGGCCGAAATAGTAGGCGTCGAATTCCGCGGGGTCTACCGGCAGCGCCCCGGCGCCGCTGGTCGCGTCCACGAGCACCAGCGACCCGTCGTCCGCGCCCGGCGCGCGGCGGACCGGCATCCACACTCCGGTGGAAGTCTCGTTGTGGGTCAGCGCGTAGGCGTCAACACCCGCTTCCGCGCGGGGCAGCGGGTGGGTGCCAGGCTCCGTGGCGATGACCGAAGGCTCCTTCAGCCAGGGTGCGCGCGCCGTGACAGTAGCGAACTTGGCCGAGAACTCACCGAACGACAGGTGCTGCGATCGTTCCCTGACCAGTCCGAACGTGGCGGCGTCCCAGAAGGCGTGGGTGCCTCCGTTGCCGAGAGCCACCACGTGCCCGTTCGGAAGACCGAAAAGCTCAGCCAGGCCGGAGCGGATCCGCCGCACGACCGACCGCACCGGCGGCTGACGGTGCGATGTGCCAAGTTCGGGGGCGGCGGCCAGCGCGGCAGCCTGCGCCGGCCGCACCTTGGTAGGGCCGCTGCCGAACCTGCCGTCCCGCGGTTTCAGCTCGCCGGGGATGATGATGCTGGTCACCAGCCCAGCGTAACGCTAGACCTGGCGGTCGAGCACTTCAGCGGCGCCGGGCACGTCGCGCACCGGGCGGGCGCTCGGGCCGACGTAGCGGGCGGACGGGCGGACGAGGCGGCCGGTCAGCTTCTGCTCCAGGATGTGCGCCGCCCAGCCCGCGGTGCGGGCGCAGGTGAATATCGACGGCGTGATCTCCGCGGGAATCTGGGCGAAGTCGAGCACGATCGCCGCCCAGAACTCGACGTTGGTCTCGAGCACCCGGTCCGGCCTGCGCGCCCGGAGTTCGGTCAGCGCCGCGTTCTCCAGCGCGAGCGCGACCTCGTAGCGTGGCGCGCCGAGTTCCTTGGCGGTGCGCCGCAGCACCCTGGCGCGCGGGTCCTCGGCCCGGTAGACCCGGTGGCCGAAGCCCATCAGGCGGTCGCCGCGGTCAAGGACCGACTTCACGTAGCCTTCGGCGTCGCCGGCGCGCTCCACGTCCTCGATCATGTGCAGCA
The DNA here is from genome assembly GCF_049794275.1 of Trebonia sp. Classification (NCBI taxonomy): domain Bacteria; kingdom Bacillati; phylum Actinomycetota; class Actinomycetes; order Streptosporangiales; family Treboniaceae; genus Trebonia; species Trebonia sp. Next base: position 4,221 of record NZ_JBARCR010000149.1, on the reverse strand, counting down.
CGCGGGCAGGCGCACCGCCGTGCAGCGGGCCGGACAGCGCGCCGACCGCACCGGACATGGCGGCGGCGACGTCCGCGCCGGTGGAGGCGATTACCCGGGCGGTGAACGTGGAGGCGTTCATGCCGTGCTCGGCGGCCGAGGTCCAGTAGGTGTCCACCGCTTTCACGTGCCGCGGGTCGGGCTCGCCGCGCCAGCGGATCATGAAGGCCTCGGCCGCGGTGCTGGCCTCGTCTACCCGGCTCTGCGGGACGGCGGGCAGGTCGGCGCCGCGGGCCGACTGGGCGACGAACGACAGCATCTGCACGCTGACCCGTGCGAGGGTGTCCCGCGCTTCTTCCGCGGTGATGTCGATCAGCGGGCGCAGCCCCCAGGCGGGGGCGAGCGCGGCGACCGCGCTCTGCACGTCGACGCGCACGTCGCCGGTGCGCGTGGCCAGCGGCAGCGGCCCGGACTGCGGCAGGCCTGGCCGGAAGGAGTTGTCGACCAGCAGGCCCCACACGTGGCCGTAGGACACGTGCCCGGCGAGTTCCTCTATGTCCACGCCCCGGTACCGGAGCGAGCCGCCTTCCTTGTCGGGTTCGGCGATCTCTGTTTCGAAGGCCACGACGCCTTCGAGACCAGGCTTGAAGTCAGACATCAGCGTTTTCCCTCCCGGTAGGGGGTCTGGCACGCCAGGCCGGCACAATTGGTATGTACCTCTAAGGATTGTGGGTTCATTCAACCTCCGCGGCTCTGGCCGCGGTAGTCCGGCCGCGTGTAAAGATCGTCACTTATGGACACGACGCTAACTCCGGAGATGCTTGACGCCTCGCCGATGAAGCAGTTCGCGCGCTGGTTCGACGACGCCGTCGCCGCCGGGCTGCCGGAGCCGAACGCGATGGTGCTGGCCACGATGGGGGAACGCCCGCACGCGCGGACCGTGCTGCTCAAGGCGCACGACCGCGACGGCTTCACCTTCTACACCAACCGCACGTCCAGGAAGGGGAATGACCTGGCGGCCGATCCGCGCTGCTGCGCGGTGTTCCCCTGGTACGCGCTGGGCCGGCAGGTAACCGTGGAGGGCAGCGTCCGCCCGCTGACGACGGAGGAAAGCGAGCCGTACTTCCATTCGCGTGCGCACACGTCGCAGATCGGCGCGTGGGCGTCGCGGCAGTCGCGGGTGCTCGAGTCGCGGGAGGAACTTGACTCGCGGGTCGCCGAGCTGTCCCGGCGGTGGCCGGAAGGCACCGAGGTGCCGATGCCCGACTTCTGGGGCGGGTACCTGATCGTCCCCGCCACGGTGGAGTTCTGGCAGTCCCGGCAGAACCGGCTGCACGACCGGCTGCGGTACCGGCGGTCGGAGGCCGTGGCGGACTCGGGTGCCGGCTGGGGCATAGAACGGCTCTCACCGTAGGTTTCCAAGGGTGGTCGCGTGAGCGCGTAGCATCACTGTCAGGAGGAAGTTCAGTGACTGCCCATGGGCTTATCGACACGACGGAGATGTACCTCCGCACCGTTTTCGAACTGGAGGAGGAGGGAATCGTCCCGCTGCGCGCGCGGATCGCGGAGCGGCTCTCCCAGTCAGGCCCGACGGTCAGCCAGACCGTGGCGCGGATGGAACGGGACGGCCTGCTGCACCTGGCGGGCGACCGGCAGCTCGCGCTCAGCGACACCGGCCGGATGCTGGCGACCCGGGTGATGCGCAAGCACAGGCTGGCCGAGTGCCTGCTGGTCAGCGTGATCCAGCTGCCCTGGGAAGAGGTGCACATCGAGGCCTGCCGCTGGGAGCACGTGATGTCGGAAAACGTGGAGCGGCGCATCTACGAGCTGCTCCACCGGCCCGACCGGTGCCCGCACGGGAACGTGATCCCCGGTCTCGACGAGCTCGTCGCCGGCGAGGCCGCGGCCGGCTACCAGGCCAAGCCCGACGAGCCCATGACCGACGTGGTGCGCGGTAGTGCTGGGGATGTACGGGCCATTGTTACCAGAATTACTGAGCATGTTCAAAGTGATCTCGTTCTGATGCTTAAACTGAAGCGCGCCGGGATACAACCCGGACGCGAGGTGTTGCTCGGGGCGGTTGAAGGCGGAGTCCGGGTGTTCGGCGGGACGGCTGATGGGGCCGGTGGGGACGCGGACGACACGGACGCCGACAGCGCAGGCGCGGTGGCGCCTGCCGACTTGCCCGCCGACGTCGCCGCGCACGTTTTCGTGTCCAGGGAGTTAGGCAGCGATTAGTTCAGTGACCGGAGCGTGACCATGGCGCGCTGGAACGAGGGCGTCTTCGATTCGGATCTGTCGGCTGAGCTTGTCCTGCGCCAGGCCGAGATCGGCGTCATTGTCGCTGACCGGCAGGGCAACGTGCTGTTCGCCAACGAGCACGTCGCCGCGCTGCTGCGGCTCCCCTCCGACGCCTCGAAGATCGCGGGCCAGCCACTGCACGCCCTCGGGTTCATCCCTGACGGGGACCTGCCGAAGGCGGCCCAACTCTCCCGGCAGGTGCTGAGCGGGATGACCTGGGAAGGGACGTTCACCGGGTCTCGTGGCGACGGCACGCTGGTCTTCCTCCGGGTGCTCGCCTCCCCGCTGCGCCACTCGTCAGGCGACATCGGCGGCATGGTGATCATGGTCACCGAGGCCGGCCGCCGGGACGCGCAACGGGAGCAGGGCTGGGTGCGGCTGCTCGAGCGGATCGGCGAGCGGCTGGCCGGGTCCTTGGAGCTGGACACGACGCTGCGGCACGTCGCGCAGATCCTCGTCCCGCAGTTCGCCGACCACTGCTTCATCGACCTGATCAGCGGCGACAAGCTCGTCAGGCGGGTCATGACGCACGCAGGCAGCTGGGAGCCCGCGGCGGGCACCTGGGCGGGGGTCGGCGAGCCCGTCTCCTACCCGGCCGGCCACTTCATGCAGCAGGCGATGGAGCGGCTCGAGACGGTCGTCGTTCCTGACCTGCACGCCGAGTACTATCCGGCGCCGAGCGAGGAGTCCATGTCGGCGGCCGACCAGGCAGGACTGACGTCGGTGCTCGCCTCGCCGCTCTGCGCGCGGGGGGAACTGCTCGGCGTGATGGCGCTGGCGCTGTCCAGACTCACCGACCGTCCTGACCCGCACTACGACCTGGCCGACGGCGACCTGGTCGGCGCGATCGCCAGCCGGGTCGCCGTGGCCATCGACAACGCCATGCTGTTCGAGGCGGAGCGGCAGACCGCGCTCGCCTTCCAGCAGAGCCTGCTGCCGCAGGAAGTGCCGGAACTCGACGGGCTCGAGGTCGCGTTCCGCTACGTGCCGGCCAAGCCGCTCGAGACCCAGGGACAGGGAATCCAGACGCAGGTCGGCGGCGACTGGTACGACATCATCCCGCTCGCGGCCGGCCGGGTCGGGCTCGTCATCGGGGACGTGGAGGGCCGTGGCCCGCGGGCCGCGGCCACCATGGGGCAGCTCCGCGCCGCGCTGCGCGCCTACGCCCAGGACGAGCAGGCGCCCGCGGACATCATGCGCAAGCTGGACGAGTGGGTCCGGTCCACGGCGCCGGCCGGCGCCGGCGGCGACCCGCCGACGGTCAGCTGCATCTACATGATCTACGACGCGTGGTCCCGTGAGCTGACCTTCGCGAACGCCGGGCACGCGGCGCCGCTGATGGCCTCGGGCGGGGCGGTCAAGCCGCTCGAGGTCCGGCACAAGGGGGTGCTGCTCGGCGTGCGCGGCCGGGGCATCAGGGGGCTGCCCACGTACAAGGAGCAGACGGTCAAGCTCCCGTCCGGCGCCGCGCTCGTGCTGTATACGGACGGGCTGACCGACCGGCGGTCCAGGGAGGACGGCCCCGGGCACTACACCGAGGCCGAGGCGGTCGCCATGCTGCGGGACGCGATCCTCGCCGCGGCGAGCAGCGGGGCGGCAGAAGGCGGCGCGGGTACGCTCGCGCTGGCCGCCGAGAACGCCGTGCCCGGTGACATCGACGACGACATGGCGATCCTGGTGCTCCGTTCCTCGCCTGAGGAGCTCGCTTCGGCCGAGCGGACCTTCCCCGCCGAGCCGATCATGGTCTCCGAGGCGCGCCGGGTCGCGGCCAGCACGTTCGCCGCGTGGCACATGGACCCGGACCAGGCCGACCTGGCCTGCCTGCTCGTCTCCGAGGTCGTGACGAACGCGGTGCTGCACGCCGCTGTCACGCCGAGCCCGGCGGGGCGCAGGTTCGATCTTGACCTCGACCCGCCGTCGGCGCTGCCCGCGGCCGTGCCC
>NZ_JBARCR010000148.1:0-1636 GCF_049794275.1 Trebonia sp. | reverse complement strand
GGCCGAGGCCCGCCACGGCGGCTACCTCGTGGCGTACGCGTCGGGCCTGCCGCTGCGCCCGTCCACCTCCTGGTGGAAAGACCTGACCACTCAACTGCCCGGCAACGTCACCGCCGAATACCCCGGCCGCACCTTCGCCCTCACCGAGATCCTCGTCCGCCCGTCCTGGCGGCGGCAGGGCATCGGCCGGGCGCTGCACGACCTCATCCTCGACGGCCGGGCGGAAGAACGGGCGACCCTCACCGTCCCGCCGGATGCGGCCGCCGCACAGGCCGCCTTCAGGTCATGGGGCTGGCGGCGGCTCGCGCGCACTCGCGGCCAGGGCCCGGACGTGCCGGTGCTCGACGTCCTATTGACGGGCCTCCCGCTTTGCCGATAAAGCCGTAAATGCCGCTAAACGTGATTTAGCGGAATGAGGGCTAGACTTCACGACGGCAAAGTTCCCACAATGTACCTGGCGGTCCCCGGCGCTCTCAATTATCTGCACGGACAGCATTCACGCTGTCCAGGTACGGGGGGACACCATGTACGCGGGACCAACCAGCACCAAATTCGGACAAGTAGCGATAGCAGAACCGCTCAGGTTCGACCTACTTGAATTCCACGACGACACGCCGCTCAAAGAAGTCGAGCACGCCATTCCCATCCCGGTCCTCGACCAGGAAGACCTGGACAAGCAGGGCATCGACGTGACCAAGCTGGTGCCAGGCGCCGCGGCCGCGGACGCACTCGGCTCCTGCACCTGCAACACCGGCACGGCGCACATCGCCGAACGGTGGGCCGCCGCCGGCAAGGACATCACGGGCCTCAAGCTCACCGGCGGCACCGGCGCGATCGCCATGTCCGGGACCGACGGCCCGGCCGACGAGGAGTTCGCGATCCTCCTGTACCACCTGGTCACCGACCAGACCGGCGTCCCGTCCCAGGAATGGCCGCCCACCGACTGCGGCTCCAACGGCCTGTACGTCTGCCAGGAGCTCATCGCCCAGGGCTTCGCGGCCAGCTACAAGTCCGCGCCGAACGTCACCGCCGCCCTCGCCCTGCTGCAATTGGGCACCGTCATGCAGGGCGGCCCGTGGTTCAACTCGTGGATGAAGCCCGACAGTAACGGCTTCGTGGACGGCGACGGCAGCTACGAGGCCATGCGCGCGTCCGTGAAGTCCGGCGTGGCCGGCGGCCACGAGACGCTGCAGCGCGGCATCACGCAGCTGGCCCTGACCAGCAGCGGCAGCGTCGACCTGGGCAACACGGTCATCAAGGTCAGGAACTCGTGGAGCACGCAGTTCGGCCTGAACGGCGACTACCTGCTGCACGCCTCGACCCTGAACTACCTGCTCAGGTACTACGACTTCAAGGCGGTCGTGCTCGCCTGACGTCCCGGGGTCATCGGGGGCAGCCCGAACACGGGAAACAGCCCGGGATCGAGGAATGACACGATCCGCGCCAGGGCTGCCCCCCTGACCTCAAGCACGACGATGGCGTGCGCGTGATAGCCGTCGCCGCCTCGCCGGTACGCGGCGAACGCGGGCTGCCCGTTGGCGCCGGTCGCGGTCAGCGCGAAATCGCCTGGCGCGCCGAGCACCCGGGTGCCGAAGAAGCGGGCGACCGCCTCGCGGCCGGCGAACCAGGTCGGCGT
>NZ_JBARCR010000147.1:0-10651 GCF_049794275.1 Trebonia sp. | reverse complement strand
TGGGGTTACGGCTTCGGGATGCCGTCGCCGCTGGCCGAGGGCGGGCCTGTGGGGGGGTCGTCTGAGGCCGGGGGGGTAGCTTCCGCTGCCTGGGCCGCGGGGGCGTCTGAGGCGGATTCTGGGGCCTCGGCGGCGGCGGAGGCGGCGGAGGCGGCGCGGCTTTCCGCCAGGAGTTCCTCCAGGCGCGGGCCGCGCAGGCGGCGGAATGTGCGGTGGGCGCGGGCGCGGTCCAGGATCGCGACCTCCAGGTGGGCTGCGTTCAGCTCCGTGGCCTGGACGCCGTTCCCCGCCGCCGAGCCCGACCCCGAGCCTGAGCCTGAGCCTGAGCCCTGGGCGGGCGGGGCGGCGAGCGCTTCCAGCGCGGCGCCGAGCGCCTCGGTGAGCGTCATGTCGTCGTGGAAGCGCTCCTTCAGGGCGGCCGCCACCTGATCGGCCTGGCCGCCGAAGGCGACGAAACCCGGCTCGTCGGACACCGAGCCGTCGAAGGTGATCCGGTAGATCTGGTCGTCGTCGGGCTTGACGCCGACCTCGGCCACCACGATCTCCACCTCGTACGGCTTGGTCGAGTCGGTGAAGATCCCGCCGAGCGTCTGCGCGTACCAGTTCGCGAGCGCCCGCGCCGTGACGTCACGGCGGTCGAACTGGTAGCCAGTGACGTCGGCGTACGTCACGCCGGCCTTGCGCAGCGCCTCGTACTCGTTGTAGCGGCCGCCCGCAGCGAACGCGATCCGGTCGTACAGCTCGCTGATCTTGTGCAGCGCGGTGGAGGGGTTCGGCGCCACCATCAGGATGCCGCCCGCGTACTGCAGCGCGACGCAGCTGCGGCCGCGCGCGATCCGCGAGCGGGCGTAGTCGGCCTTGTCCCGCATGATCTGCTCGGGCGACACGTAAAACGGCATGGACACCGCAGGCGCTTCCTTTGCTTCAGGCTGGTTCGGGGTAAGAGGGGAAAAGCTCAGCTACCGGTCCGCAGCGGAGCCCTCGGGCCGTCGGGCGAGCGCATCCGGCTCTGCACGACCTGATCGGAGTACTCTTCGGACTCGGAGTCGGGCAGCCGCCGGTAGCCGTCGTCGGTGATCGTCGTGACGACGGGGAAAATCTTGCGGGGCAGGTCGGGGCCGCCGGTCGCGGAGTCGTCGTCGGCCGCGTCGTACAGCGCCTGCACGCAGGCGAGCACCGTGTCGGTCATCGGCATGTCGTCGGAGTACAGCTTTTTCAGCGAGCTCTTGGCGAACACCGACCCGGAGCCGATCGAGTGGAACCGGTGCTCCTCCCACGGGCCGCCCGCCACGTCGTAGCTGAAGATCCGGCCGAGCCCGGTCTCCTCGTCGTAGCCGGCGAACAGCGGGATCACGGCCAGCCCCTGTATGGCGGGCGCCAGGTTGTCCCTGACCATCTTGGCCAGCCGGTTCGCCTTGCCCTCGAGGGACAGCGACCGGCCCTCCATCTTCTCGTAGTGCTCGAGCTCTACCTGGAACAGCCGAGCGAACTCCAGCCCGATCGACGCCACGCCGGCGATCGCCATGGCGGAGAACTCGTCGCTGCGGAACACCTTCTCGACGTCCCGCTTGGAGATCACGTTGCCTGCGGTCGCCCGCCGGTCGCCCGCCAGCACCACGCCGCGCTCGCACGCCGCGGCCACGATCGTCGTGGCGTGCGGCAAGTCCTTGATGAGGTCGCCGCCCGCCGGCAGCTGCAGCCCGGCCAGCGAGGCCGGCAGCAAGTCTGGGGCGTGCGTGGCCAGGAAGTGCGTGAACGACGGGATGCGCGCCGTCATGAAGGCCCCCGCTTGTCCGAGCCCGCCGTCGAAATGCCCGTTCACGCGCCGCCTCCCTGCCCTGCCGGGTCGCTGCCCGGTTTTGATGTCCTTGAGCAGACACTACCGCCCGTTGCGGTAGTGAATGCACATGCCCCGAAGCGGGGCCTTTCGCCTACCGCGAACCCCGCGGCAGGGGTGTTACTGGCCGCCCTTCTGGACGTAGGACCTGACGAACTCCTCGGCGTTCTCCTCGAGTACCTCGTCGATCTCGTCCAGGATCGCGTCCACGTCGTCGGACAGCTTCTCGTGCCGCTCCTTGACTTCCTCGGCCGAGGCGGCCTGCTCCTCTTCGGTCTCCTCGGCGCGGCGGGTGGTCTGCCGCTGGCCGCCGGTGTCCTTGTTCGTCGCCATCTGGCGTTCCTCCGTCTCTGAGGGGCACGACCCCCTCAACAGCTCAACGTTATCGTCGCCAGCGACAGTCCCGCCCAACCCTCCGCGGCGGCATCACTTGGGCAACTACTCCTGGGCCGTGAGGGCGGCGACGAGCTCGCCGGCGGTGCGACAGCGGTCGAGCAGGTCGCCGACGTGCGCCCTGGTGCCGCGCAGCGGCTCCAGGGTGGGGACCCGCTGCAGCGACTCCCGGCCGGGGATGTCGAAGATCACCGAGTCCCAGGAGGCGGCGGCCACCGCGTCCGCGTACTGCCGCAGGCAGCGGCCGCGGAAGTACGCCCTCGTGTCCTCGGGCGGGTTGTCGACCGCCCAGGCGATCGCGTCCTCGTCGGTCAGCCGGACCATCCGGCCGCGCGCGGCGAGCCGGTTGTACAGCCCGCGATCCTGCCGGACGTCGGAGTACTGCAGGTCGAAGAGCTGGAGCTTCGGGTGGTCCCAGGACAGCCCGTCGCGCCGCCGGTAGCCCTCGAGCAGCTCCAGCTTCGCCACCCAGTCCAGCTCACGGGACAGCTGCATCGGGTCGTCGGCCAGCCGGCCGAGCACCGACTCCCAGCGGTCCAGGACGTCGGCCGTGGTCGGGTCCACGTCGGTGCCGTACTTGTCCTCGGTGTACTTGCGGGCCAGCTCCAGGTACTCGGTCTGCAGCTGGACCGCGGTCATCTTCCGCCCGTCCCGCAGCGTGACCAGGTGCCGCAGCGCCGGGTCGTGCGACACCGCGCGCAGGTCCGCGACCGGCGCCTCGATCGACAGGTCGCCGGACAGGAACTTGTCCTCGATCATCGCGAGCACCAGCGCGGTGGTGCCCACCTTCAGGTAGGTGGCCACCTCGCTCATGTTCGCGTCGCCGATGATCACGTGGAGCCGGCGGTACTTCTCCGGGTCGGCGTGCGGCTCGTCGCGGGTGTTGATGATCGGCCGCTTCAGCGTCGTCTCCAGGCCGACCTCGACCTCGAAGAAGTCCGCCCGCTGCGAAATCTGGAACCCCGTGCCGCGCCCGTCGGCGCCGATCCCGACCCGGCCCGCGCCGCAGACCACCTGGCGGGTCACGAAGAACGGCGTCAGGTACCGCACGATGTCGGCGAACGGCGTCGAGCGGCGCATCAGGTAGTTCTCGTGGCAGCCGTACGACGCGCCCTTGTTGTCGGTGTTGTTCTTGTACAGCTGAATGGGGTGCGAGCCAGGCACGGTCGCGGCCTTGGCCGCGGCCTCCGCCATGATCCGCTCCCCCGCCTTGTCCCAGATCACCACCGACAGCGGGTTGGTGCACTCAGGGGCGGAGTACTCCGGGTGCGCGTGATCCACGTACAGCCGCGCCCCGTTGGTGAGGATGACGTTGGCCAGCCCCAGGTCCTCGTCGGTGAGCTGGGTCGAGTCGGCCGCCTCCCTGGCGAGGTCGAACCCGCGCGCGTCGCGCAGCGGGTTCTCCTCCTCGAAGTCCCAGCGGGCGCGCCTGGCACGGGCGGCGGTAGCCGCCTGGTAGGCGTTGACGATCTGCGATGAGGTCACCATCGCGTTGGCGCCCGGCTGGCCGGGTACGGAGATGCCGTACTCGGTCTCGGTGCCCATGACCCGCAGCACGCTCATAGTTGTCCAGCGTAGTGCGAGTTCAGAGGTACTGGCCCGTGTTGGCGACCGTATCGATGGAACGGCCCGCCTCGGTGCCCTGCTTGCCCGAGACCAGGGTGCGGATGTAGACGATGCGCTCGCCCTTCTTACCGGAGATGCGCGCCCAGTCGTCGGGGTTGGTCGTGTTCGGCAGGTCTTCGTTCTCGCTGAACTCGTCGACGCAGGCCGCCAGCAGGTGGGCGACGCGGATGCCCTTCTGCCCGGTGTCGAGGAACTCCTTGATGGCCATCTTCTTGGCGCGGGCCACGATGTTCTCGATCATGGCGCCGGAGTTGAAGTCCTTGAAGTACAGGACTTCCTTGTCGCCGTTGGCGTAGGTGACCTCGAGGAAGCGGTTCTCCTCGGTCTCGCTGTACATCCGCTCCACGGTGCGCAGGATCATCTCATCCACCGTGGCCTGCAGCGAGCTGCCGTGCTCCTTCAGGTCATCGGGGTGCAGCGGCAGTTCCTTCAGCACGTACTTGGAGAAGATGTCCTTGGCCGCCTCGGCGTCCGGCCGTTCGATCTTGATCTTGACGTCCAGCCGGCCGGGCCGCAGGATCGCCGGGTCGATCATGTCCTCGCGGTTGGAGGCGCCGATGACGATGACGTTCTCCAGGCCCTCCACGCCGTCGATCTCCGACAGCAGCTGCGGGACGATCGTGTTCTCCACGTCGGAGGAGACGCCGGAGCCGCGGGTCCTGAAGATCGAGTCCATCTCGTCGAAGAACACGATCACCGGCATGCCCTCGGACGCCTTCTCCCGCGCCCGCTGGAAGACCAGCCGGATGTGCCGCTCGGTCTCGCCGACGTACTTGTTCAGCAGCTCCGGGCCCTTGATGTTGAGGAAGAAGCTCTTCCCCTCCTGCTGCTTGCCAGCGCTGCCGCCGCCGTCCGCGTCCGCGGCCGTCTTCGCCGCGACCTGCTTGGCCAGCGAGTTCGCCACCGCCTTGGCGATCAGCGTCTTGCCGCAGCCGGGCGGGCCGTACAGCAGCACGCCCTTCGGCGGCTTCAGCTGGTGCTCGCGGAACAGGTCCGCGTGCAGGTACGGCAGCTCGATCGCGTCGCGGATCTGCTCGATCTGCGACGACAGGCCGCCGATGTCGTGGTAGGAGATGTCCGGGACCTCTTCGAGGATCAGCTCCTCGACCTCGGCCTTCGGGATCCGCTCGTAAACGTAACCGGAACGCGGCTCCAGCAGCAGCGAGTCGCCGCCGCGCAGCACCTGGTCGAGCAGCGGCGCGGCCAGCCGGACGATCCGCTCCTCGTCGGCGTGCGAGATCACCAGCGCCCGCTCGCCGTCCGCCAGGATCTCCTTGAGCATGACGACTTCGCCGATGGTCTCGTAGTCCTGGGCGATGACGATGTTCAGCGCCTCGTTGAGCACGACCTCCTGGCCGGGCCGCAGCGCCTCCAGGTCGACGTTCGGGCTGACGTTCACCCGCATCTTGCGGCCGCCGGTGAACACGTCGGCGGTGGTGTCCTCGCGCGCGGCGAGGAACACGCCGAAGCCGGACGGCGGCTGGGCCAGCCGGTCGACTTCCTCCTTGAGCGCCACGATCTGGTCTCTGGCCTCGCGCAGTGTCGAGGCCAGGCGCTCGTTCTGCGAGGTGACCGAAGTCAGCGACGCCTCTGTCTCGCGGAGCCGTTCCTCCAGCAAGCGGACCTGGCGCGGCGAATCAGCGAGCCTGCGGCGCAACACCGCGATCTCCTCATCGAGGAAGGAGATCTGCGCGGTAAGGCTGGACACCTCATCGTCGTGCCGTGAAGCCCGTCCGCCCTCTTCTCTGGCTGCCACGACCCTCACCTCCTCCCGGGAGCGTTTCTACCCCGACCTTACCTATCTGGAGCACTTAACTAACATCCCAGCGCGTGTTCATCTGCTTACTGGTCTAGCCCATAGGGAAGAAACCGCAGGTTATCGGGCTATTGCTCGCCCAACGTTACATTTCTGTCGCGTACGGTTGCGTATTTTTTTCGTCCTCGGCGGAATGCGCGCCCTTGGCCGGGCGGCGGCGGCGGGGCGGCGCGGTCACCCCGGGAGCGAGCCGCCGCGCGGTCACCAGGAAACCGGTGTGCCCGATCATCCGGTGGTCCGGCCGCACCGCGAGCCCGTCCAGGTGCCAGCCGCGCGCCATCGTCTCCCACGCGGCCGGCTCGAAGAACCCGCCGTGCGCGCGCAGGTCCTCGGTCACCCGCGACAGCTGGGTCGTGGTGGCCACGTAGCAGCAGATGAGCCCGCCGGGCGCCAGCACCGCCGCCGCGTCGGGCAGGCACTCCCAGGGCGCGAGCATGTCGAGGATGACCCGGTCGAAAGAGACGCCGGCAGGGTCCCCTGAGTCGGCGGGGGACGTTCCGGACAATGATTCAAGGGCGGCCGGGGCGGACAGGTCGCCGGTCACCAGCCGCCACCAGCCGGGAGTCTCGCCGAAGTACTTCGTCACGTTCGCCGCGGCGATCGCGGCGAAGTCGGGGCGCCGCTCGAACGACACCAGCCGCCCTGACGGGGCGGACCCCACCGCGCGCAGCAGCCAGCAGGACAGCGCCCCGGAGCCCGCGCCCGCCTCGAGCACCCGCGCGCCGGGGAAGATGTCGGCGTAGGCGAGGATCTGCGCCGCGTCCTTCGGGTAGACGATCGTGGCGCCGCGCTTCATGGCCAGCGTGAAGTCGGCGAGCAGCGGCCGCAGCGCCACGTAGCCGGTGCCGCCCGCGGCGATTACCACGCTGCCTTCCGGCGCGCCGATCAGGTCGTCGTGGCTGAGCGAGCCGCGGTGCGTGTGGAACGTGGCGCCCTTCTGGAGGACGACCTGGTGCATGCGGCCCTTGGGGTCGGTGAGCTGCACCAGGTCCCCTGCCGCGAACGGTCCGCGTCGTGTCACGCGCTAGAGACTAGTGGCTGCACGCCTACACGCCGGCGAACACGTGGTCGAGGTCGCGGGCCGCGAGCACGCCGTACACCTGGCCGGAGGGCTCCACCAGCAGGTACTCGCTGGCCGGCACGCGCTTGATGGCCTCGAGCAGCGCCATGCCGGAAATGTCGGCGGGCAGGATCATCTCCGGCTCGATCGACCTGGCCATGGAACCCGCGTCGACCCACGGCCTGCGCTGCGGCGGGGTCGCCATCACCGCGGCCTCGTTCAGTATCGCGATCGGCTTGTCGTCGTGGTCGACCACGACAACCGCCCGCGCGTGGTTCTCGTCGGCCTGCCTGATCGCCTCCGCCAGCGGCATGCTGGCCGGCACCGAGATGGCCCGCCTGGCCAGCCGCCTGGCCTGCAGCTCGGGCAGTCGCTCGCGGAACTTCGTGGCGCGGATCGACTGGCTGGCGCCGATCCACATGAACGCGGCGATCACCGCCACCCACAGCGTGCCGGTCATGATCCCGCCGGCGAGCCGGTCGGAGTAGAACGGGATCACGAGCAGCAGCGCGATGGCGAGCGCCCGGCCCACCCAGCCGGCGGCGATCGTGGCGGTATTCGGCTTACCTGTGAACTTCCAGATGATGGCGCGGAGCATCCGGCCGCCGTCCAGCGGCAGCCCAGGCAGCAGGTTGAAGATCCCGACGATGATGTTCGCGTACATCAGCAGCCGGACCAGCGAGCCGCTCACCCCGTGGGTGACCACGAGCGAGAGTCCCCAGCCGACCGCGCCGAGCGCCAGCGACAGCGCCGGGCCCGCGGCCGACACGAGGAACTCGCGGGCCGGGGTCTGCGGCTCCTTGTCGAGCTCGGAGATGCCGCCGAGGGGATACAGCAGGATGCGGCGCACCGGCAGGCCGAAGCCGAGGGCGACGACCGAGTGGGCCAGCTCGTGCACCAGCAGGGACAGGTACAGCAGCACCACGAAGGCCGCGGCGACCGCGAACCTGATATTGCCGTGCAGCGAGTTGCTGAAGTCGTTCGCGTAGATGACGATGAAGACGCCCGCGATGACGAACCAGTACGGCGACACCACCACGGGGATGCCGAAGGGGCGCGCCACCACGATGCCTGCCCGGCTCGCCCGGCCCAGCTGGCCGCTGCGGGGACCCTGGGTGTCCTGGCCGCCGTCCTGGCGGTCCAGGTCCGCTTGCCCGCGCCGGTCCGGCTGCCCATCCTGGCCACTTGCCACAGCACCGATGCTACGTGCATCCGGGGGCATTGCGAGCGGGCCCGGCGGTTCCGCGGCCTTGGGTGCGGCCTTTGGTGCGGCCTCGGCGGTCGGCTCGGCGGGTCGGCTGCGGAATGTCGGTACCCTGTCTTACGGTGGCGCTGTGGACCCATCTGACGTGCCTGACGCACCCGCCGGCTTCCCCGTCGACGTGCCGACCCCGGTCGGGGTGCCCACTCCCGCTGACGGGCCGGACCCGGCTGACTTCGGCCCGGCGGGCGATCCGCCGTCGGCGCTGTCGCCATCGCGTGCCGCTGATTTCATGACGTGCCCGCTGCTCTACCGGTTCCGGGTGATCGACAGGATCCCCGAGCCGCCGACCACGGCGACGGCGCGCGGCACGCTGGTGCACGCCGTGCTTGAGCGGCTGTTCGACCGCCCGGCGGGTGAGCGGACCCCGGCGGCGGCGCTCGACATGCTGGTCCCCGAATGGGAACGGCTGGCGGAAGCTGACGCTGGTCTGGCGGAGCTGTTTTCCGATGATTCGGAACGGGCCCGTTTCGTCGCCGAGGCCGCCGCCGCTCTTGACGGGTATTTCACCCTCGAGGACCCACGGCGGCTGGAGCCAGCGCAGCGGGAATGGTACGTGGAGGCCGAGCTGGACTCCGGGCTGCGGCTGCGCGGCTACATCGACCGGCTGGACATGACGAAAGCCGGCGACATCCGGATCGTGGACTACAAGACGGGCCGCGTCCCGCGGGAGGCGTACGAGGCCAGCGCGCTGTTCCAGATGAAGTTCTACGCGCTGGTGATCTGGCGGCTGCAAGGCGTCATCCCGCGCATGCTGCAGCTGATGTACCTGTCCGACGGCGAGGTCCTGCGGTACTCCCCCGACGAGGCCGACCTGCGCGCCACGCAGCGCAAGGTCGAGGCGCTGTGGCAGGCGATCGAGCGGGCGCGGGTGTCCGGCGACTGGCGCCCCAGGCCGAGCCGCCTGTGCGACTGGTGCCGACACAAGGCGCTGTGCCCCGAGTTCGGCGGCACTCTGCCGCCCCTTCCGGCCTCGGCCGCCGCGGTCGCCGCGCATGGCTCGGCCGCCTCGGCCGCTGCGGTTTCCGGAGGCTGAGGCCGGACTGGTGAAGTTGTCGCGCCAGCTCGGCGCGGCGAATGGCCCCCTGCTGGCTAGTAGTGCTCGCCCGGCTGGGACTGGCGAGGGAGCAGAGTGCCGCCGCTGGGGGCGCGCTGGGACAGCGCGGCGCGGCGGAGCAGCGGGCTGGCGCGGTAGTGGCCGTCGCGGTACCAGTTTTCCATGCTGTCCAGGATCCCGAGGATGGCGCTGGTGCCCCACTCGCGTGCCCAGGCCAGCGGGCCGAGCGGGTAGTTGACGCCGAGGCGCATCGCCGTGTCGATGTCGGCTTCGCTCGCGACACGGGAGGCGAGGGCGTCGGCGGCGAGGTTCGCCAGCATGGCGACCGTGCGGGTGACGATCAGGCCGGGCACGTCGTCGATCACGAACACGTTCAGGTGTCCCGCCTGGAACAGGCCGATGGTCTCGGCGACGGCGGCGGGCGGGCAGCCGTCGGAAGGCGCGACCGCGATGGCCGTGGCCGTGGCCGGGTTGAGCATCCGGTCGACGACGATTACCGGGCGCTCGAAGGCCGCGGACAGCGCGGTGGCCGTGGCGCCCGCGCACTGGATGAGGAGCGCGCCGCTCGGCAGCTCCAGCAGCCCATCGGGCAGGCCTGCCGCGGCGTCGTCGCGGTCCCGGGCGATGACGGCGACGCCGAGACTGCGGCCTATCAGCTCGCGCAGCTGCGTCTTGCTGTTATCAGTTAGGTCATGGCCGTACTCGATGACGGTCCGCGGCCGGGCCGCGGCCGGAGCCGGGGCAGCGGCAGCCGTGGCGGGGTCCGCGTAGGAGTAGATGCCGCGGCCGGTCTTGCGGCCCAGCCAGCCGGCTTCGACAAGGGCGCGCTGCGCGAGGGACGGGGCGAACCTCGGGTCGTGGCCGAACGCGGTCCATACCGACCGGGTGACCGCCTCGTTCACGTCGTGGCCGATCAGGTCCATCAGCGCGAACGGCCCCATCCGGAAGCCGCCGGCCCCGGTCAGCACCGCGTCGATGGCGGCCGGGGTCGTCGCGTGCTCCTCGTAGAGCCGCCACGCTTCGGCGTAGTAGGGCCTGGCGATCCTGTTCACGATGAACCCGGGCGTAGCGGCGGAACGCACCACCGTCTTCCCCCACCCCGCCGCCAGCTCCGCCGCGGCGTCCGCCACCTCCGGGGCGGTAGCCAGCCCCGAGATGACCTCCACGAGCTGCATGGCCGGCACGGGATTAAAGAAGTGCAGCCCGACAAGCCGCCCCGGATGCGCCAGCCCGGCGGCCATCGCGGTCGGCGTCAACGAGGAAGAATTGGACGCGAGCACGCAGTCCGCGCCCACGACCCCCTCAAGCTCGGCGAACAGCGCCTTCTTCGCGCCCAGCTCCTCCACGATCGCCTCAGCGACCACGCCGCATTCGCCGAGCCCGGCGATCTCCACGGCCGTCAGGTCGAGCGCTGCCGGGTCGGCGTCGAGCCGCCCCTTCTCGACCTGCGCCTTGACCCGATCCCGGATCTTCGCGATCGCGCGCTCGGCCGCACCGGGCACGGCGTCGGCAAGGAGGACTCGCCGCCCCGCCACGGCGGCCACTTGCGCGATCCCGGCCCCCATCGTCCCCGCGCCAACGACCCCGATCGGCTCAGTCAC
>NZ_JBARCR010000146.1:0-1624 GCF_049794275.1 Trebonia sp. | reverse complement strand
GGGGTACCTGTCGGACGATGCCGAACTCATCATCGCCGAACTCGTCGTGAACGCCGTCAGGCACGGGCTGCGGACCGCGCCACAGGCCGTCGCCCCCGGGGCACCTGGGGTGGCCGGGGCGTCGGCGCTTCGGCTGTGCCTGCTCCGCCGCGTCGGCGAGGTCATGCTGGCGGTCACCGATCCGAGCAACGAGGCGCCCGCGCCGCGCGCGCCCGGCTGGACGGGGGAGAGCGGCCGCGGACTGCAGATCGTCGGCGCGCTCAGCTACGTCTGGGGCTGGTCCCCCATGGAGGGCCGCGGCAAGGCCGTCTGGGCCGTCCTGCGCTGCTGCTGACCGGTAGCCCACGTTCGTTTCGCTAGATACCTGAGCTGGACACCGGCTCGTCCGCCACCGACAGCACGTGCTCGACCAGGGTGATGAGGACCTCCTTGGCCGACTCTTTGGACCGGGCGTCGCACATGACGATCGGCAGGTCCGGGTCGAGGTCGAGGGCAATGCGGACGTCATCGGCGGCATACCTGCGCGCGCCCTCGAAGCAGTTGAGGGCGATGATGAAGGGGATGTCGCGGCGCTCGAAGTAGTCGATCGCGGGAAAGCAGTCGGCGAGCCTGCGCGTGTCGGCGAGCACGATCGCGCCGAGCGCGCCGAGCGCGAGCTCGTCCCACATGAACCAGAACCGCTCCTGCCCCGGCGTCCCGAACAGGTAGAGCACCAGGTCCTCGCGCAGGGTGATCCGGCCGAAGTCCATCGCCACGGTAGTCGTGGTCTTGCGCTCCACGCCTGTGATGCTGTCCGTCCGCGCGCCGCGATCCGTCAGCGGCTCTTCCGTGCGCAGCGGCTTGATCTCGCTGACAACGCCGACGAGGGTCGTCTTGCCTACGCCGAACCCGCCCGCGAGCAAGATCTTTATCGCGCGATGACGGCGCGCGGCCATGCCCGCGGCGTCATAGTGCCCGTAGGCCATGGAGGACCTCCCTCAGCGTGTTCCTGTTAATCTGCCGCGGCTCGGCAGGGACCGGTGCCCGGATCGCGACAAGGCCGAGTTCTCGCAGGTCCGCCAGGAGTATGCGGACCACGCCGAGCGGCAGGTCGACGTCCGACGCGATGTCCACCACCGTGGTGGGCGCCCGCGCGAGCTGCAGGACCGATATGTGTTCTGGCGCCAGCGCCCCCGGGTCCGCCACGCGGCCGCCCGTGGTGGTCACGGTGGCGACCAGGTCGAAGGCCTCCCCGGCATGCCTCGTCCTGCCCCGGGTCAGTGCGTACGGGCGGACGACGGGACCGGCCTCGGCGTCGAGCCACCGCTCGTCATTAGACGGCATGGGCCTTTCTTTCTAGCTGCCAGATAACGCGGACTGGGTCCGCATGTTGACCTGCAGGTGGTCGCCGGTGCGCTGGACGAGGACGGCCATCTCGTAAGCCACCAGTCCCACGTCGGCCTCGGCCCCGGTCAGGACGGCCAGGCAGGTGCCCTGCCCGGCGGCCGTCACGAACAGGAATCCCGAAGACATCTCGATGATCGTCTGCCGCACCTCGCCGCCGCCGAAGTGCCTGCCCGCGCCCCGTGCCAGTGACTGGAACCCGGCGGCGAGGGCGGCCAGATGCTCGGCGTCCGCCTGGTCC
>NZ_JBARCR010000145.1:0-14561 GCF_049794275.1 Trebonia sp. | reverse complement strand
GGCCGGGACACACTGGCCGCGCTGCGAGCCGCGCTCGGGCCGGCCGCCCCCGTCCGCCACCTCAGCCCAGAACCGGGAGTCCGTCATGGATAACGGCAAAGTCATTATCACCTGCGCGATCACGGGCGGCATGACCGTGCCGACCCAGAGCGAGGCGATCCCCGTCACCGTAGACGAGATCATCGAGGCCGGAGTCCAGGCCGCCGAGGCCGGCGCGGCGGTGCTGCACATCCACGTCCGCGAGGAGGCCACCGGCCGTCCAGTGCAGGACCCCGAGCTGTTCGGCCGCGTGCTGTCCGGGCTTAGCCAGCGCACCGACGCCGTGCTGCAGACCACGACCGGCGGCGGTCAGGGCATGACCGTCGAAGAGCGCGGTGCCATCGTGCCGCGCTTCAAGCCGGAGATGGCGACGCTCAACGCCGGCAGCATGAACTTCGGGCTGTTCCCGATCGCGGCCCGCAACCTCCCGTTCCAGGACTGGGAGCGGGAGTACCTCGAATCGACCCGCGATTACGTCTTCCGCAACACGTTCGCCGGCATCACGTACCTGGCCGGCCTGATGCGCGACGCAGAAACGCGGCCCGAGATCGAGATCTACGACCTCGGACAGCTTTACAACCTCCGGCAGCTGGTCAACGACGGCGTGGTCGAGCCGCCGTTCAGCCTGCAGTTCGTGCTCGGCGTGCTCGGCGGGGCCTCATCGGAACCCGATCACCTGATCTACCTGCTGCGCACCGCGGAGCGCCTCTTCGGGGCAGGGTCGTTCACCTGGTCCGCGGCGGGCGTCGGCTACCCGGCCGAGTTCGAGCTCGCGGCGCTCGCCCTCATGCTGGGCGGGAACGTCCGGGTCGGCCTGGAGGACAACCTGCGGGTGCGTCGTACCGCGCGCGCGAAGACCAACGCTGAGCTCGTCGTCAAGGCGGTCCAGCTGGCCGGCCTGTTCGACAAGACTCCGGCCAGTCCGGCGGAGGCACGGGAGTACCTGCGTCTCAAGGGCGCGGACCGCGTAGCGTTCTGATCATCCTCTATCCCTGATTGCGCGAGGACGTAGCCAATGACTGAGAAATTGCTTCCGACAACCGTCGTGGGCAGCTACCCGCAGCCGGACTGGCTCGTGGACAGGGACCTGCTGAAGTCAGGTCCGGTGCCCAGGGCCCGGATGACCGCCCTCTGGCGGGTGCCGGAACCGTACCTGGAGGAAGCCCAGGACGATGCCACCATCGTGGCCATCCGCGATATGGAGCGAGCCGGAATCGACGTCATCACCGACGGGGAGATCCGTCGCGAGAGCTACTCCAACCGGTTCGCCACGGCGCTGGACGGGATGGCCCCCGAGCCGGCGCTGGTCATGGACCCCAGCGGGCGGGAGCGCCCGTATCCCCTCGTCGTCGGCCCCATCCGCCGCGGCCACGCGGTCGAGGTCAGGGACATGGAGTTCCTGCGCGCCAACACGGACAAGCCGTCCAAGATGACGCTGCCCGGCCCTTTCACCATCTCGAAGCAGATGAAGAACGAGTTCTACAGCGATGAGGACGAGGCGGTCATGGACATCGCGGCCGCGCTCAACGAGGAAGTGCGCGACCTCGTCGCCGCGGGCGCCGACGTCATCCAGCTCGACGAGCCGTGGCTGCGCTTCGACCCGGCGGCGGCGGAGCGGATCGCCGTCAAGGCGATCGACCGGGCACTCGACGGGGTTTCCGTGACCACCGTCATCCATCTCTGCTTCGGGTACGCGGCGCTGGTGAAGGGCGAGAAACCAGCCGGCTACGCCTTCCTGCCCCAGCTCGCGGACAGCGTGGCGGACCAGATCTCCATCGAATCCGCCCAGCCCGATCTCGACCTCGGAGTACTGGCCGACCTCGCCCCCAAGAAGGTCATCCTCGGGGTGGTCAACCTGGCCGATCCGGCCGCCGAGACGGCGGACGATGTGGCCCGGCGCATCCGCAAGGCCCTTGGCTTCATCGAGCCCGCCCGGCTGATCCCGGGTCCGGACTGCGGAATGAAGTACCTGCCAAGGGAGACGGCCTTCGCCAAGCTCCGCGCCCTGGCCGACGGCGCGTCCCAGGTCCGGCGAACCCTGTGATGCGGCGGCCGGCGCGCCTTCCATAATGTCCCGGTTCGGGAATACCAGGGGCGTGTCTTTACAGCTTGTCGTCCCGGCGCTGCAAAGCGTGGTAAACAAATAGCGTGGCAGTAACCGAAGAGGCGTCGTCCCGCTCCGAGTCCATCTATCTGGATCTGCGGCGCAAGCTGATCAGCGGCTACTACCAGCCCAATCACCGCCTGAAGCTCTCCGACTTGTGCGCGGAGAACGGTGTCAGCGTAAGCGTCGTGCGCGAAGCGCTGACGCGTCTCGCCGAGCAGGGGCTGATCCAGTCGCAGCCGAACAAGGGCTTCTTCGTCCCGCTTTATACCCCTGAGGAAATCAACGACCTGGCTTTCATGCGCGAGCAGCTCGAATCCCTCGCTGTCCGCCTCTCTGTCGAGCGGGGAAACGCCTCATGGGAAGCGTCGGTGGTCGCCACTCATCACGAACTCCGCCTGACGCCGCGCGTTCCTGCCGGGGTCGATGTCGTCGCGAGTGACCAATGGAGCCGCGCTCATGCCGCGTTCCACGCCTCCTGCGGCGCGGCATGCGGGTCACCCCGCCTGATCAGGCTGCGGCAGCGCCTCTACGACGAGGCGGAGGCCATGCGGCAGATGGCCGGCCTGTCCGGCGGCCGGACCCGGGACGTCGAGGGCGAGCACGCGGCGCTCGCCAAGGCCATCGTCGCCCGCAACGCCGACCGCGCCGCGGACCTGACCGTCAGGCACATCGAAATCACCGCGGGCCTTTCGGTCAAATCCGCACTGGCGCGGGGTCAGGCGGAGCGCTAGCGCTCCCCCTATGTTCGCATCCGGGGGATGGCGTCGAGTCCCACCGCCAGCAGCAGGATTACCCCGAGAATGATCTGCTGCACCAGGGGATCGATACTCAGCAGGTCGAACCCGTTGCCGATGAGCGCGATGAAGAGCACCCCGACCACTGTTCGCCAGATCGCACCCTCGCCGCCGAGGATCGACGTGCCCCCGACCACCACGCCGGCGAGCACGGTGAACGTCAGCGCCGATCCGCCCTGGGTAGCCTGTGCGGTGAAGATGCGCGATGTGTCGACGACACCCCCCAGCGCCGCGCAGACGCCGCTGATGACGAACGCCATCACGCGCACGCCGTTAACGGGGACGCCGGATAGCCGGGAAGCTTCGGTGCTGCCGCCGGAGGCGTAGATATAGCGGCCGAACACGGTGCGGCTGAGAACTATGCCCAGAATCACGACCACAATGACGGCGATCCACACGGCGGTCGGTATCGTGAGGAACATCGTGTATGCGATGTTCTTGAACCCCTGATCGGTGATATCGACCAGGTTTCCGCTGGTGATCTTCTCGGCCGTTCCCGTGATGATGAACGACATAGCCAACGTCGCGATGAGCGAATTGATCTTGAAAACCGTGCTGACCACGCCGTTGACCGCGCCGATCACCGCCCCGAGACCGAGCGCTACGACCAGCGCCAGCAGCGCCGGGTTGTGCTGGTCAACCTCGCCGGCGACAACGGACGCCAGGCCGTACGTGGCGCCTACCGACAGGTCAATGCCGCCGGAGATGAGGACAAGCGTCGATCCCGCGCCAATGATCAGTGCCGAGGACTGCTGGCCGAGGATGTTGACCAGATTGATCTTGGTCAGGAACGGGCCGCTCGCGATGGACAGCGTGATGAACAGCGCAACGAAGGGAATGACGATGCCCAGCGTGCGAAAGGACGCCAGATGGGCAATCCAGCGCGACCGGAGCGCGCTGCTGCTGGTCTCGGCGGACGTGCGCTCGGTGATCTCGGGCGCGACCTCGCTCATTCTGTATTCCTCGCATCCTTTGCGGTCGTCCCGAGCATCGCGGCCGACAGCACGTTCTCGGGCGTCATCTCCGGTCCGGAATACTCCGCGACCATGGTGCCCGCGCGCATGACCACGATTCTGTGTGCCAGTCCCAGCACCTCTTCGAGATCGGACGAGATGATGACGATTCCGACGCCAGCCTCGGCCTGCGCCTTGATCAGGCCGTAGATGCTTTGCCGCGAGCCGATGTCAACGCCGCGAGTCGGCTCGTCAGCGACGAGAACCTGCGGGCTGCAGAGCATCCCGCGGGCGAACATGACCTTCTGCTGATTGCCGCCTGACAGGCTGCTGACGGGCAGCTCCGGGCTGCCGCCCCGCACCTCGGTCTGCTCCAGCGCCCGCGCTGTGGCCCGCCGCTCGGCCCGTCCGCGCAGGACCCCGAGCGTCGCGTGCTGCGCCACGTTGGCGAGGTTGACGTTCTCGCGCACCGAGCGCATCGCGACGAGCCCTTGCTCCTTGCGCGATTCCGGCACCATGAACAGTCCGGCCCGGCGAGCCTGCCTGGGTGACTTGATCGTCGCCCGCTCTGCTCCGATGAAGGCCTCGCCGCCCTGCTTCCTGGCGGCGCCGTAGATCGCCATCGCGAGCTCGGACCGGCCGGCGCCGACCAGCCCGGCGAGGCCGACGATCTCGCCCGCCCGGACGCGGAGGGAGATATTTCGCACGCCCGGTGCTGACAGGTCCTCGATGTCCAGCACCACCGGGCTGTCCTCCGCCGGGTGCCTCACCTCCGGGTAAAGCTGCTGCATCGAGTGGCCGAGCATCGCTTCGATCAGGCTCTGCTCAGTCTCCTGAGCAGCCGGAGCGGTCCTGACGTGCTTGCCGTCACGCAGTACCGTCACCGTGTCCGCCAGGGCGAGCACCTCGTCGAGGAAGTGGGAAATCAGCACGACCGTGCGGCCGCCGTCGCGGAGCTTGCGGATGACCGTATGCAGCTTTTCCGCATCGATGCGGCCAAGTGCCGCGGTGGGCTCGTCCATCACGATCGTCGATGCCTGCCGGGCGATCGCCCGCAAGATCTCGGTCTTCTGCTGGTCGGGCAGCCGCATTCGCGACACCACCTGGTCGGGAGGCAGGTCGAACTCGGCCTCGCGGCTGAGCGCGCGGGTCCGGCGCCGCATCGCCTGCCGCCTGACGAAGCCGGCCCGCCGCGCCTCGATGCCCAGGAACACGTTCTGGGCGACCGTCATGCCGGGCACGAGAGCGATCTCCTGGGCGATCGTCGCGATGCCCGCGCTCAGCGCGTCACGGGGCGAATGGAAATGCTGGACTTCCCCGTTCAGGCGGACCTCGCCCTGGTCGGGTCTGAGCGACCCTGACAGCACCTTTCCGAGCGTCGACTTGCCGGCGCCGTTCTCGCCGACGATCGCGTGAATCGTGCCCGGCTCGATGCGCACGCTCACGTCGCTCACCGCATGCACGCCGCCGAACCACTTGCCGATGCTGGTCAGCTCGATGAGCGGGGCGTCTGCTCCGGGTGCTGTCAGGGTCGCCATTTACCTATCCGGTACCTATCCGGTGTACTGAGCTTTGAACTGGTCGACGTTGGCCTTGGTGATGGCACCCGCATCAGGGAACGTGGCTGCGACGTCGACGCCGGCGCTGCTCTGGCCGGTCGTCAGCGCCTTGGCCATCATCTGCATCGCGACCGTCCCCTCGGTGGCCGGCGCGTTGAACAGCTCGCCGTACAGGACGCCCGACTTGACGTCCGCGATCGCGATCGACCCGCCGCCGGCGCCGATGATGAGGACCTTACCCTGCTTGCCGGCCGCGGCTACCGCCGATGCCGCACCCTCGGCGCCCTGGTCAGAGCCCCAGATGACGTCCAGGTTCGGGTTGGCGGTCAGCATGTCCTGCGTCGCCGTGAGGGCCTGGGCCTGCGTGAAGTTGGTCTGGCCCGTGTTCGTGACCTTCGCGTTCGGGTCCGCCTTCAGGCCCACGATGAAGCCGGCGTACTCGGCGATGTCCAGCTGCGACGCCTTCACGTCATAGAGGAAGCCGACGTCGCAGGGGTTGGCCTTGATGCTCTGACACGCCTGGGCCGCGAGCTTCCCGCTGGTGATGGCGGTCGTGTAGGGAACGAACACGGCGTTGCCCGACAGGCCCTGGACTTGCGAGTCGGCCGTGCGCAGGTTGCCTCCCAGGATCTGGTCCATGTTGACGACCTTGATGCCTGCCGCGATCGCCTGCTGTACCAGCGGCACCAGGGCGGTGCCGACGATGGGCTGGGTGATGATGCCCTGGTACTTGCCTGAGGAGATGGCGGTCTGCAGCTGGCTGTACTGGGTGTTCGAGCTGTTGGCGGCGTCGAAGACCGTGATCTTGATGCCGCTCTTCGCCGCCTCGGCCTGGGCATTGGCCAGCATGCCCTTGTCGTAGTCGTTGGCGACCGCGTACGACAGGTACGCGACGTTGTAGGTCTTCCCGCTTGCCGAGGAGGATGACGTTGCCGCTGACGAGGCACTGCTGCTGCTGCTCGAGCTCGATCCCCCCGAGCTGCTGCACGCGGCAAGCGCCAGCGCGGCGGCGATGAAGCCCGCTGCGGGCACGATGCTGCGTGAGAACGATCGTCTAAAAGACGGAGACATGGCGCTCCTGTTCGCTATCGAGTTCGAATGAGCCCTTCCGATGACCATTTTCGATATCATCAGTGGTTGGGAGGTTACTGCGGAATAATCGACTCGTCAATAGATAATCGAGTCACTCGCTCTATCGTTTCGGTTGCGTTTCGGACACCGGTCATGACAAGGCGCTGGGCTCGCGTGAGAGTTTGCACGCTAAATCTCCGGAGCGCCTGAACTCGATCCGGCCGAATGCCTTTCCCTTTGCGGTCTGGAATCTGGTAGGGAACCTTGCCTGCTCAGCGGGCCGCCGGGCGCTGGCGTTGACAAGACGGCTACGCTCCGCGCCAGCCCTGCCGATGACACCCTCCTGTCGCCGCAGTTGTAGGCTAGCTTCTTGTCCGATTGTCAGATCGTCAGACAGTAACTCGGGCCGATCGCGATGTCAAGAAGCGGTCTCAGGCTGTTCTGCCTGCACTGCGCGCCGTAATCCGGTGCCCGGGCGCGACGCGGCAGCCGGCCGCGCGATCGCGAGATGGCCGTGTCACCGGATGGACGCAGCGAACAACGCGACGCGGGACAGCGTTACAGCTTCTCCTCAGCGTCGGCTCCGCCCTCTTTGAGGACGGCCTCAGCCACCCTGAAGGATTCGAGGGCGGCAGGCGCTCCGCAGTACGCGGCCGTCTGCAAGAGCACTTCCTTGATTTCTTCTATCGTGCAGCCATTGCGCATGGCGCCGCGGACATGCACGGAAAACTCGTGCATTCGGTTCTGCGAAGTCAGAATCGCCAGGTTAATCAGGCTGCGTGTCTTCCGGTCCAGGCCTGGCCGGCTCCATACCATGCCCCAGCAAATCTCGGTCACGTACTCCTGAATCGAGCTCGAGAAATCTGACGTCGCCGATATAGACCGATTGACATGCTCATCGCCCAGCACTTCGCGGCGAATCGTCATGCCACGCTCGATCGCCGTGCCGTCAGAATCCAGCATCCGCGTTCCAGGACATTCAGACCGCCTCTCATCTTGTCTGATTGTCAGACGGTAGGACTGTATCCCATGCGATCAGACCGTGTCAACGAGGCCGCGGCGCGCCTGGCGGCGCTTACGCACGCGGATTGAACGGATCGGCGATGCCGCTTCCCGAGTCGATCCAGACGCTCTTGACCTCGGTGTATTCCTCGACCGCCGCCGCTCCGTTCTCGCGGCCCAGGCCGCTTTGCCTGACTCCTCCGAACGGGACGGCATAGCTCGTGCGCCGGTAGGTGTTGATCCACACGGTTCCGGCGCGCAGCCGAGCGCAGACGCGGTGAGCTCTGGCGATGTCCCGGGTCCACACGCCGGCCGCGAGACCGTAGATCGAGGCGTTGCCGATGGCGATCGCCTCGTCCTCATCGGTGAACGGGATCAGGCAGACGACTGGCCCGAAGACCTCTTCCTGGGCGATGCGCATGTCGTTGCGCACCTTTCCGAAGACGGTGGGCTCCATGAAGAGACCATCGAGGAACTGCGCTCCCGACGGGTGCCTGCCGCCGGTGAGCAGCGTCGCGCCCTCGTCGAGGGCGACGGTGACGTAGTGCTGCACCTTGTCGTACTGCGCGCGGCACGACAACGGCCCCATCTCCGTGTCCGGATCAAGCGGATGGCCGAGGCGGATGCGCGCAGCGCGCTGGACCAGCCGCGCCGCGAAGTCTTCATAGATCTCCTGGGCGATCAGGACACGCGAGCCCGCCAGGCATGTCTGGCCCGCGGCCGCGAATATCCCGGCGACGACTCCCTCGACCGCCCGGTCCAGGTCGGCGTCGGCGAACACGATGTTGGGGGACTTCCCGCCGAGTTCGAGCGAGATCCTCGTGAGGTGGGCGGCCGCCGCCGCGGCGATCTGCCGCCCGACGTGCGTCGAGCCGGTGAAGGCGATCTTGTCGATCCTGTCGTCGGCGGTCAGCCACGCTCCTACCCGGCCATCTCCGGTCACGATGTTCACCACGCCCGGGGGGAATCCGGCGGCCTCGATCATCTCGCCGAGAACGAGAGTCGACGCCGGCGTGACCTCGGACGGCTTGACCACCATCGTGTTGCCCATCGCCAGGGCGGGGCACAGTTTCCACATCAGCAGGGCCAGCGGGCTGTTCCACGGGGTCACCGCGGCAACCACGCCAACCGGTTCCCGCACCGTATAGACGAACATGTCCGGCGCGCTGGAGGGGATCGTGTGGCCGCCGGCGGTCTCGGCTAGCCCGGCGAAATAGTTGCAGTAGTCGGTGAGTCCCTTCGTCTGGGCCAGTACCTCGCGAAGCACCTTGCCGTTCTCGCGAACCTGGAGGCGTGCCAGGTCATCGGCCCGCTCCGAGATCAGCTCGCCAAGGCGGCGCAGGAGCCGCGCTCGCCTGGCCGGCGGGGTCCGCGGCCACCCGCCGGTGTCGAACGCTTTCCTGGCGGCCGCGACGGCCGCGGCGACATCCGCCTGGCTCGCCGAAGGCAGCACTGCCCATGGCTGGCCGTCGACGGGACTGACCAGTGAGAACGGCTCTTCCTGCCCATCGGTCCACTCGCCGCCGATGAGCATGAGGTAGTCCGTTCGCGGCTCATCCATTGAGTTCCTGCCGCAGGGTTTCCGCCGGGATCTCGATATGCACGCCGGTTCGTTCCTCTTGGAGCAGCATCGCCACGCGCGAGTCCCGGTCGCCCCAGCCACGGGCGAGCGCCTCCGTCATCTCGGCGAACGTGAGGCCCGCCATCCGCATCGGGATCCCCAGCTCGCGCGCGAACTCGGTCGCCAGTCCCACGTCCTTGTGCGCCAGCCGCAGGCTGAACGCCGGGACGTCGAACGAGTGGCTCAGGAACTGCGTGGCCAGGGCATCGAAGGTGCGCCGGCGTCCGACAGAGCCCATGCGCAGGGCGTGCCACAGATCGAGCGGGTCGACGCCGCCTCGCACGCCCAGGGTGAAGACCTCGGCGATGGCGACGTTAATCATGTACCCGACGCAGTTATGCGCCAGCTTGACGACCGTTCCCGAGCCTATGGGGCCAACGTAGAGCTGCTCGTCGCTGAAGCCACTGAGCAGGTCGCGGTGGCTGTCGAACGTGTCGCGGTCGCCGCCCACGTAGACCGACAGCTTTCTCGTGCGGGCACCGGAGGGACCGCCGCTGACCGGCGCGTCGCAGACCACGGCGCCCCTGGCCCTGAATGCCTGCTCGATCTGCCGGACGGTCGTGGGTGAGTTCGTCGACAGATCGAAGAGCACCTTGCCCTGTTGCGCCGACTGCAGCAGCCCCGACGGCCCGAGAGCGACCTCCTCGACCACCGCCGGGGTGGGCAGCGAGGTGAAGACCACGTCGGCGGCCGCCATTACCTCGGCCGGCGTGTCAGCCCATACCGCGCCGGCCGCGAGGTGCGGCTCGGCGGCGGCCCGCCGCACGTCGTGGACGACCAGGTCGTGGCCCGCGGCTTGCAGATTGGCCGCCATGTGCTGGCCCATGGTGCCGAGCCCGATGAAACCGGCCTTCATGCGGTCTTCTCCGCTCGCACCCGCGCGGCGGCCCGCCCGGCGCTCATCGCCGCGGGCCACCCCGCGTAGAACGCGAGATGCGTGATCAGCTCGCCGATTTCCTCCCAGGTAAGGCCGTTGTCGAGGCCGCGCGTCAGGTGGGTGGGCAGCTGCTCGGTCCGGCCGAGCGCTATCAGGGCGCCGACCGTCGCCAGGCTGCGGTCACGCGGCGACAGCCCCGGCCGCTCCCACAGATCGCCGTACAGCACCGATTCGGTGTATTCGATGAGCGCAGGTGCGACGGTGCGAACCGCATCCCGGGCCGCCTGCGCCGTCGCCGGTACCGCTGTGTCTGCCATGCCGTTCCTTCCTGTTGTCACTTACGGACCACGGCCACGGCGTCCACCGGGTGAACGCCTGTCCCTTCCCGGCCCACGATCAGCGGGTTTATCTCGCACGCGAGCACGTCCTCGCGGGCCGCGAACCGCGAGATCGCCACCAGGGTCTCGGCCAGCGCCGCCATGTCACCGCGCGGCCGGCCGCGGAACCCGGCGAGCACGGCGCGGTACCGCAGCTCATCGATCATCTGGATCGCTTCTGGCAGCGTCACGGGCGCGAGCCGTACGGACCGGTCACGATAAACCTCGGTCATCACTCCGCCCGCCGCCACGACCACCACAGGCCCGACGCTGCCGTCCCGGCGGTATCCCACGAGTACTTCGCCGATTCCCTCGGCCATCGGCTGGATGAGGAGGCGATCGACCAGCACGCCCGGCTGACGAGCCGAGACGGTGTCGGCAATCGACGCCGCCGCACGAGCGAGATCCGCTGGCCCGGTCACGCCGAGGATGACGCCGCCGACGTCGCTCTTGTGCGCGACCTCGCGGTGCAGCAGCTTCACCGCGACCGGGTAGCCGAAGGGCAGTTCGATCCCGGCCGGGTCGCTGAGCACGTCACTGACCTTCGCGATCACCGCGGCGACGCCGCCGACTCCGGTGGCGCGCAGCAGCCGGTAACTCTCCTCTTCGTCGAGCGTGACGGTCTCCGCGTGCCCCTCGTCCCGGCCGGGGAAATGGCGTTCCCGCACCGCCGGCACCCGCCGGCCGAGGGCCGCGGCTACCACGTCGGCGCACGTCTCCGGGCTCTGGAAGGCGGGCACGCCGGCCGCGGCGAGGCGAGCTCGCGCATCTGGCGCGTCCGGGGCCAGGAACGCCACGACCGGGCCGCCGCCCGCCGCGACGTCGATAATCGGCGCGACGACCAGCTCAGGCTGCAAGCGCGCGGAGGACCCCGCCACGGCCACGACCAGATCGAATTCACCGCTTCGCAGCAGCACTTGCAGCGTGCTGCTGACCGGTTCGTACCGGGTTCCCGCGAGGGTCAGGTCGACGATAGGCGCGGGAGCCGCCGGGAAACCGGCCGCCGCCAGCTCGGCGTATACCGAGTCGCTGGGCTGTCTCACCGTGATCCCGCGCAGCTCCAGCTGGTCGACGATGATGGCCGCCGCGCCGCCCGTCGTGGTCATGACAGCCACCGCCGGCTTCTTGCCCGCCGCGGATCTCGCGGGCACCCGGCCGAGGGCGGGGAGCACGTCGATCAAGCCGTCGAGGCTCGTGACCCTGGCAACGCCGCAGGAGGCCAGAAAGGCGTCCGCCACATCGTCGTCTCCGGCGAGTGCTCCGGTATGCAGCAGCGCGATTTCGGCGGCAAGTCGCGACCTGCCGACCCGGAATGCCGCCACCGGCCGGCCGAGCGCGGCCGCGCCGGCGCAGAACTCCGCGAGGTCCCTGGCGTGACTGTTGTTCTCGAGGAACAGCAGGTACCCGGTGATACCGGGGTCGCTGAGCGTCGCGAGACCGATTTCACCGATCGAGAGATCCAGTTCGCCGCCGACCGACACCAGGCCAGCGAATCCCAGGCCGAGCGCCTTGCCGCGGGACACGAGCGATCCGATCATGCTCCCCGACTGGGACAGCACGAACACGCCTCCGGCCGGCAGGTCCGGCTCGGCGAAGATCGCGTTAGCGGTCAGCCGCAGATCCCGGCGCAGGTCCACGAGGCCGAGGCTGCTCGGTCCGAGCACTCGCACCCGGCCGGGGCCGGCGGCGCTGAGCAATGCCGCCCGCCGCGCGGTCGCGACGGTTCCCGTCCCGGCGAAGCCGTCGCTCAGCACGGTCGCCACCGGGATGCCAAGGTCCGCGCACTCCGTCACGACACCTGCGACGCTGTCCGCGCCGACCATGATGAACGCGTGGTCCGGCACCTCCGGCAGCGCGCTCAGGTTCGGCCACGCGCGGCTGCCGCCGACCGAGGTTCGGCTGGCGGAGACCGGATAGACATCCCCGCTGAAACCGCCGTCACGCAGGAACCGCAGCGGCCGGGACGCGGCACGATCGGGTCTTTCCGTGACGCCCACCAGCGCGATCCGGCGGGGATCGAGCAGCGCCGTCAAGCCGGCGCCGGCGAGGTCCCGGCCTTTCCGCGCGCCGGTCATGACGCGCGCTGACTGAATCGCGTCCCGAAGACGCTCTCCGCGATCCTGTTGCGCAGCATCTCCAGCGAACCGCCGGCGATCATCCACCCGCGCGTCCGGCGCAGGCAGTATTCCACCAGCGTCTGCGTGCTGTAGCCCATTGCCCCCATGACTTGTAGCGACTCGTTGGCCGCGTTGAACCCCGCCGTGTTGCACGCGTACTTGGCGATCGCCGTTTCACGAGCGCGGGGAAGGCCATCGTGCAGATCCGAGGCCGCCCGGTACAGCAGTAGCTGCGCGGCATCCAGTTGCACCGTCATCTCCGCGAATTTCCACTGCACCCCCTGGAATTCACTCAGGGTCTTGCCGAACTGCTTACGGGTGGCGGCGTGGTCGCGAGCGGTGTTGTAGCACAGCCGTCCGAGGCTGAGGGCACGCGTGGCGTTGCCGATCCGCTCTACATTGAACGCGCTGATCTGGCGCTTGAAGCCATCGGAGTCGATAAGCACGTTCTCGACCGGGACCCGGCAGTCGTCGAACGTCAGCAGCGACCATTGCTCGCCGCTCATGTACGTCTCCGGCGGGCCGACCGTAAGCCCCGGCGCGTCACGTTCCACGATGACCGAGCCGATGCCCCTGGCTCCGGGGCCGAACCGTGCGTACACCAGGAACACGGTCGCGTCCGTGCTGTTGGTCGACCACATCTTGGTCCCGTTCACCACGCACCAGTCGCCCTCGACGCGCGCCGTAGTGCGAAGGTCGGTGACGGCCGAGCCGGCTTCTGGTTCGCTCATCCCCAGCGCGATCAGCCCGGTTCCGTCCAGCAAGGGCGGCAGGATGCGATCACGCAGCTTCTCGCCCGCATACTCGGAAAGGGTGCGGATGGCCCCGAAGTTGCCAGCCTGGAAGACGTCCGCGGAGGTCGGGCACACGGTGGCCAGCTCCTCCATGACCAGGACGGCATCAAGCAGGGCGGCGCCGCCACCGCCATGCGCTTCAGGAAGCGCCAGGCCGAGCAGGGACTGCTGGCCCAGCGCGGCCGCCAGGTCCCAGGGGTAACCAGGATCGTGCGCACGCTCGAGCGCCCGGTCGGCCAAGGTGCGCCGGGCGAAGCCGCGCACCGAGTCGCGGAGCGCCTCCTGTTCTGGGCTGAGCGCGAAATCCACCCTTGCTTCCCTTCTCGTGCCGCCGGCCCGTGTCGCTGGGAGAGCGCAGTGCGGCGGTCAGGAACCCGCCCGCGCACGTTCGTAGCCGCGCAGGAGCCCGAGGACGTCGCTGACCGATCCCGTGCCGAGCGCGCTATCGACCACCGCGTCCGGGTCCACTCCGGCCGGCAGCAAGATGTCCGACGTCAGCGTGGTGAACTTCGCAGCGAGCTGGGCATCGGTCATCGGGTTGGACGGCTCGCCCAGCGGCTGCGCGACCGCGAAGCGCAGTGCCGGAGCCCCGCGCTGCCTGATGAGCACCTCGGCGGGCCGCTCGGCCGGATACCGGGACGTCAGTGCCTCGTCCGACCGAACCTGCACGCGCCTGGCCAGGTCACGAACGCGCGGATCCTGCCACACCTCCGGCGTGAATTCCAGCAGGCCCGGGCTGCCGTGGAGCAGGGTCACCGCGACGGCGTACGGGATGCTCAGCTGGGCCTCGAGCACGGTGCCGACGTCGATGCCGGCGTGATGAGACGCGACCTCGTAGGTCATTACCTCGACTGAATCGATCGTCGGCACGTGGAGCTGGCCGGCTTCGAGAGCGGCCAGGACGCAGTCGATCGGTCCGTGCAGGTGGCGGCAGCACGGATAGGGCTTGACGTACGTGTTCAGCGCCGCCCACTGCACGCCGAGGCCGTCGACCAGGCGGGAGCCGTCGTACGCGTCGCCGGCGAACGCCGAGAAATAACCCGGAACGGAATCGAAGATCTCCGGCGGGCCGGTCAGTCCTCGCCGGGCCATCTCGACAGAGAGCAGGCCGTCGCGGGCAGCCTTGCCCGCGTGCACCCGCTTGACCTCCGCGCCGCTTTGCAGGAACGCGAACAACCCGCCGGCGTGGCAGGCGGCGACGCCGAAGGCGCTCGCGGTCTGCTCGGCGCTGAGCCCGCGCAGCACCGCGC
>NZ_JBARCR010000144.1:0-4928 GCF_049794275.1 Trebonia sp. | reverse complement strand
CCGCCGACGAGGACCGGCTGCATCCCGACCCGTACCCGTCGGTCGGGGCGTGGTGCCGCGACCGGGTCGCCGCGTCCGCTGCGCGGCTTGCTTCGGTGTCCGGGCCGATGGTGCTGGTCAGCCACTGGCCGCTGCTGCGCGCCCCGCTCACGGCCCTCCGTCACCCGGAGTACGCGCCGTGGTGCGGGACCGAGCTGACGGCAGAGTGGCACTGCTCGTTCCCGGTTGCCGCCGCCGTCTACGGTCATCTGCACATCCCGCGCACCACGCTGCACGACGGCGTGCGCTTCGAGGAAGTCTCGGTCGGTTACCCCCGCGAATGGCAACGCCGCGGCCCGGCGCCGCCGCAGCCGCGGATCATCCTGGGCTGACCGGAGTCGGCCGCGTACGTTCCGGATGAAATCAGAAGTCGAAACCGCCGGGGCGGGAGTTGTGGTCGGCGAGCAGGCCCGCGAGCGTGGAGATGGCGATCTCCGGGGGGGTGCGGGAGCCGATGTTCAGCCCGATCGGGCGGTGCACCCGGGCGATGTCGCCGGGCGAGACGCCGAGCGCCTCGAGCGCCGCGATGTGCGGGCCAGGGTGATGCGGGTTGCCGAGCACGCCAATCCAGCGGGCCTTGGTGGCGAGAGCGTCGCGCAGCATCACGCCTAGTTCGTCGCGGTGGTGGTCGGTGACCACTACGTCCGCTCCCTCGATGTCGTCGGGCACCGTGCCAAGGACGCCGAAGCCAGTCATCGCCGCCCCGGCGGCGCGATCTGAGTCCGGCTCGACGAGCAGGCAGCGGAACCCGGCGTCGGAGGCGTAACGCAGCAGGAACGCGGCGACCGGCGAGGCGAACACCGCGATCAGGCTGCGGTCCGGGGCGAGGAAGCCGCCGCTGACGGCCGGCGAACTGGCGGCGGCGGGAACCGGGGTGTGCGCTACCGCGCAAGGATCGGTCTCTTCAGGCATACAGCCAGGATAGGGTCGCCCACTATGGAGTTCCATGACGTGGTGCGGCACCGGCACATGGTGCGGACGTTCACCAGCGAGCCGGTACCGCAGGCGTCGATCGACCGGATCCTCGGCAACGCGGTCCGCGGGCCGTCGGCGGGGTTCTCTCAGGGGCAGGCGTTTCTCGTGCTGAGCGGGGGCGACCTGCCGAAGTTCTGGGCCGTGGCGAGCGAGGCGGTTTCGGCGTCCGCGCAGACCGCGCCGCTGCTCATCGTGCCGATGTCGTCCAAGCGCGTTTACCTGGACAGGTACGCGCAGCCCGACAAGGGCTGGACGGACCGGGACGAGGCGCGGTGGCCGGTGCCGTTCTGGCATATCGACACCGGCATGGCGGCGCTGCTGATCCTGCTCACCGTGGTGGACGAGGGGCTCGGCGCGGTGTACTTCGGGATCGTTCCCGAGGCGGTGCCGGAGTTCCGCGCCGCGTTCGGGGTGCCTGACGACTATGAGCCCATCGGCGCGATCGCGATCGGGTACGACGCGGAGCCCGCGCCGCGCGACCTCAGGTCGAGGCGACGTTCCTCCGGTGAGATGATCCGCTTCGGCCGCTGGTAACCGAGGCGCCGACGGCGGTGTCACTCGCGCTGGTTGGCGGAGATTGTCTCGGATCCGGTCGCGGCCTCGTCTTCCGCCTCGTCCTCTGCCTCGGCTGCCGCCGTGCCGGCGATGGGCTCCGGATCGCTATCCGTGCCGGCGGCGTCGGGGACCTCGCGCAGGGGCGGGCCCGACAGGCGCCACGCTTCGCGGACGATGACCTGGAACGCCCCGGCCGCCGGGATGGCGAGCAGCGCGGCGACGAAGCCGCCGAAGATCCCGCCGATCCACGACCCGATCGAGGCGCCGACCAGCACCGAGACCAGCACGAGCAACGGGCTGATGCGCACCGTCCTGCTCATGATGACCGGGTTCAGGACGTGGTTCTCGAACTGGGTGTAGATGAGGAACACGATCAGCGTGACGAGGCCGGCGGTAAAGGAGTGCGTGAGGGCGAACAGCACCGTGGGGATGCCCGCCAGGGCGCCGCCGATCAACGGCAGGAAGTCGACGAGCCCAACCCACAGCGCCCACAGCCCGGCGAACGGCACGCCGACTATCATCAGCGTGACGAACACGACCAGGCCGCAGATGATCGAGGTCAGGAAGTTGCCGAGCATGTAGCCGACGACCGCGCGGTTCATCTCGGCGGAGAGCTCGATGGCCCCTTCCGCCGACTTCGGTGACAGCAGGCCGAGGGCGCCGCGGCGCAGCCGCGGCCCTTCGAGCAGCAGCATCAGCACGAGGACGAAGATCGTCACCAACTCGATCAGCACCGACGCCGCGGCTGAGCCGATCGACAGCACCGGTTTGGTCAGGTTCTGGGCGTAGGTGACGAGCTTGGGCGCGTTCTGCGTTACCCAGTGCTGGACGTGGTACTTGGTCGCCAGGTGGCCGATCCAGCCCTTGCCGCTCTGCGCGCTCGCGACGTAGGACGGCAGCTTGTTGGCGAGGCTCGTGATCGCGTTCACTAGCGGAGAGCCGAAGATGTAGGCGAGTCCGATGAACACCAGCACCGCGAACAGGGTGACGATGCTGACGGCGAACCCGCGGCGGCGGACCACATAGCGCTGCAGGATGAGCACGAGCGGGTTCAGCAGCAGCGCGACGAACCCGGCGACGAGCATCAGCAGGACGATGTCGCGCAGCCGGTAGATCAGCTTCCCTGACAGGTAGAAGAACGCGACGACGAGCACCGCGACGACGATCGTCCGCAGCGGGACGCCGCTCCTGTCTGCGGCTTTCCACAACCGGGATACACGGCTGCCCAGTGGCCGCTGATCTTCCTTAACCACGATTACAGGATGTCAGGTCCGTGGCGTAGAAAGCGCAACACGGACGAACTGATCGCAGCCGGCGCCAACCACCGCCGGCCACTTGGTGGACACGAACACCGCCCATAGCAGCAGCCCCAGCAAATCCAAGCCCGGCAAGCCCGAGCATCGCAACAGGCGGCGCCGCCGGGCCGCTGCGCCGTCGCAGGCGTCCGCCGATGCGCCACCACCGGATCAACCACGTACCCGCCGCTAGCCGCCGTAATCAGCCAGGACCGGCCGGCAGTGATGGTATTCGCCAGGCTACAGCGACGTCGCTTCTTGCTGTTATCAGAGAATGGGCGCACCGGCGGGGACGGCGCGACCTGGTAGTCAGGGCATGCCTCCATGGTCGCGGTCACTCAGGGCGCGAACGTCACCTCGAAATTAGGGCAAACCGGGCATAAAACGGGACGATCGCGCCCCATGTGAGGAACGCTGGGCCGGCGGACGTGGCAACCCGCACCAGGCGTCCCCAGTGCCTCTGCTGTCCAATACGCCGGGCACACGGAACCCGGCCAGGGCTGTTTTGGGTTAGTGCTGGGGATTTGACCACTCAGAGGGGTCAAATCCCCAGCACTAACGGGACTTGGTGACGCTGTGAACTGTGCGGCCTGCGGGGCGACGTCGCTCCTTTCGGAGCTCGTACGTCGCTTCGATGGTGAGGCGGTGTGTTGGAGCATTAGCACGTACCCATAGGCGGTACCCGACGTCACAAACTGGGTGGGGCGCCTCGACATGGGCTGGTCATTCACCGGGACAGCAGTAGATAGCCGATACAGGTGGCGGCGGCATCGGGTGCCGGGGCAGCGGATCTCATCGATCGCGTGCTAAGCGCGCCGCCTCGGCGGCAGCCCGGCCGGCGGAGTCCGGCGGCGCGTCATTACTTGACGAGACGCCGATGGCGTCCTAGCATTTGTTTCATGTCTTACACGTGTTATACGCGTAAGGCTTGCAGGTAAGGAAGAGGACATGGCGAAGCCCGGGACCACGCGTGTCGAGAAGCACGTCAGGTCGCTTTTTCCTGACGGCGTGATCAGCCGGGTCCAGGTGCTGGAGTACGGGGATGACCCGGCGGTAGAGCCGGGAGACGTCGCGGTCCGGGTCTTCCTTCACCGGCCGGACCAGCCGGAAGGCGGGGAAGCGGACGAGCAGATCGTCGGTTCTTTCGAGAACGCTAACCGCGAGCGCCTCAAGAAGCTGAACGACGAGCTGCCCCGCGTCATCGCGTGGGTGGAGTTCCAGGCTGACAGCCCGGACGAGACGGACGAGACGGAGAAGCGCCGCCGTCATGTCCTGAAGATCGGGCGCGGGGGCCGGGCCGCTAGGCCGCTGGATGACGCGGCAGAGGAACTGACTCCTGTCATGACGCGGCTCGGGCCTGCTGACCTGGCGGCGGTGGACATGCTGATCACCGCGGGCATCGCGGGCAGCCGCGCGGAGGTGCTGCGCTGGGCGGTGGGCCGCATCCGGGAGAACCCGGCATACGCGCAGCTGCAAGACCGGGTGCGTGAGATCAGCGAGCTTAAAGCCCGGTTCTGACCGGGCCCGGCTGATCCGCGGGGACCAGGTGACTGACGGCAGGGCTAATTAAGGAGGCGGCCGTGGAGGCGGCGACGACAGACCGCATCCAGCGGATGATGGATGCCGAGGCGGCGGAGCGTTTCCCTCTAGACGCGGTGCCGCGGCTGGTGCTGCTGCGCCACGGCGACCACCCGGTGATCGAGCCGGGAGAACTGTACCTGCTGGTCATCCCGGGCCAGGACGGCGCGACGCGGGACGCCTGGATGGCAGAACACTTCGACCGGCTGGAAGACTTCCGCGCGCAGCGGCTGCCCGAGGTCAAGGGATTCATGGTCACCACCGGCGCCCGCGACAGCGTCGGCCTTCCCCCCACCCGGATCATGCAGATGGACGGCATCTCCCTGCTCGACCCGGAAGAAGACGAGATCGCGCGCGGCCTCACCCCGGTGCCGGAAGCTCTCCTCGGGCCCGCGGACCTGGCGACGCTGGACGCGCTGATCACCGCGGGCATCGCGGCCAGCCGCGCGGAGGCCGCGCGCTGGGCGCTGGCCCGCATCCGCGAGC
>NZ_JBARCR010000143.1:0-18211 GCF_049794275.1 Trebonia sp. | reverse complement strand
GAAACCAGGACAACGGTGACCTCGGGCAGCAGGCGGGCGCCCCCGCGAACAGCCGGAACGGCCCGGGCAGTGGCACAGTCAGCAACGGCCCGGCCGGCAACGGCCAGGGCGATCCCCCCGGCAGCGGCTCGAACCCCTAACTCCGCCAGCGCGTCGATGATGGCGGTGCAGGCCTGCTCGAACGCAGCGCGCTGATCGTCGCCAAGGCGATCGAAGACCAGGCGCCGGACGGCCGCCACGTGCCCGGGAGCGGCTGACCGGATGGCGTTGGCCCCGGCCGCCGTCAGCACCACGAACGCCCCCCTGCCATCGGCCTCGCACTCTTCCCTGGCGACAAGCCCGCGATGCTGCATGCGGGTCAGCTGATGGGACAGGCGGCTCTGCTCCCAGTTCAGCGCCTCGCAGATCTGGAACGGGCGGCGCTGCTGCTGCGGCGCCTCGCTGAGCTGCACGAGTACCTCGTACTCCGGCAAGGTGAGCCCGGAGTCCTGCTGCAGCTGGCGGTTAAGCCGCGCCAGCAGCAGCGAGTTCAGCCGCAGGTAGGTGCGCCACGTCCGCTGTTCGTCCGCGGTGAGCCACATACCGGTCATGCGCCCCAGCATAGCCAGGGAATTAATGACAAGTCATTTACGTGCTCTGGGGAGTCGAGCCGCGCGGCCGGCCGAGGGGCGGCCGGATCGGTGGAATCGGTTTCACCGTGTGGTGGCGAGGTCCCGACCACAGCGCGGGCACCGCGTCGATGGCCTCCGCGATCTGGTAGGCCGCTTGCTCGTAGTTGACCCGCCAGCCCACGAAGTCTGGCCATGCGTCGGCTGGGTCGCGGCTTATCTTGAAGCCGACGTCGTTCAACCGCGCCACAGCGTCAAGGAACTCCTCGAAGGTCAGCGTGATCCCCGCGTCCGGGTTGGCCTCGTCCGGCACTTCGAAGCCCATCGCCCGCGCGATGCGGCGGAAGCACTGGAACCCGCCGCGCAGGCAGAGCCTGGCCTGCACGGTCGGCGCTTCTTCCGGGGCGAGCGCGAGGATGAGCGCCGCGGAGTCGAGCACCGAGAGCAGGGAGGTTACCCAGGAGGAGAGACCGAGCGGCGAGCGGAACCTGACGAGCGGCAGGTACGTGCTGTGGCTTTCCGCGACGTCCGCGGCCCAGCGTTCCCAGTTCATGTACAGCTCGGGCAGCGTGTTGAGCGTCGAAACGCCCGTGCCGAGCGCGTAGTGGGTGCGCGCGAGCAGTTCCGGTCCCCAGGCGGGGAAGCCGCCCCGCGCGTTAAGCAGCGTGACCTCGGTCTCCCGCCGGTTGAACGCGTTGTACAGCGTCGGCAGGTAGCCGATCTGGAGCGCCACGATGACCAGCCCGGAGCCGGCGGCGAGGAAGACGAACACGGCCGGTGCCGTACCCGACGGCTCGGCGAAGCCGAGCGTGAAGATGGACGAGCCCGCGTCGATGAAAGCGGACGCGATGCCTCGGCTGGACATCGGCCACAGCAGCAATGTGTAGCCGATGAAGATGAGCGCCAGCCAGCCCAGGAGCTGCGTTATCAGGATGGTCGCCGCCTGGGTGGCGAGAAGCCGGTCCCTGCTTTGGTAGTTGCGGAAGTGCCGTTTTACGAGCCGGTAGGTGGCGACGACCACCCGGTCCACCCCGCGGGTCAGCCAGGAGCCGACCGGCCTGGGCACTATCAGCGTGCCGATCACGCTGCTCCAGGCGGTGAGCAGCACCAATATGCCACACACCGCCGCGACCCACCGGGCGGCGAGCGGTACGATCATGCGCCCGATCGTACGGTGCCGCGGTAGGCGGCGACGAGGGGGAGGAACAGTTCGTCGACAATCGACGCGAGCCGTTCCGCCGGCACTGGCTTGAGCGTCATGAGCAGATCATGGCGCATCAGGTCGAACGGCATCGACAAGACGGCGGGGGGAACCTTGTCCAGGTCGAGCTCACCTCGCTCATGCGCGCGCCGGAAGATGTCATGGGACCACATCGGCCGGTCGCCGAGCAGCCTGGCGCGGACGTCCGCCGGGCTGAGGCCCGTGCTGGCCAGCAGGCCGGTGAAGGCCGCGGTGACCACGGCAGTGAACGATGACCGCGCGTCGTTGACGCTGCCGAGCAGCGCGAGCATGTCGCCGCGCAGGCTCCCGGTGTCCGGGATCTCCACGGGGTGCGTCCTGCCGTAGTAGGCGATCGCGGCGATCACGAGGTCGTCCTTGCGCGGCCAGCGCCGGTACAGCACCGCGACCCCGGTCCTGGCGCGGGCCGCGACGGACTCCATGGTCAGCCGGTGAAATCCGGCCTCGACCAGCTCGTCCCAGGCGGCCGCGAGCAGCGCTGCTTCGAGCTCCTCGCCGCGCCGCCGCTGCCGGTGCGGCTGATCAGTCACGCCCATCAGGATAACCAACCCCCAATAAGAGATGCTTGCATTCCTTATTTCGGTTGTCTACTCTCGATAAGAGATTAACTCATCTCTTATTTGCGAAGGTTGGCCATGGCGACAACGGCACCGGACCAGGACAGGATCGACCCGGAGGTTCTCAAGAGGGCGCTGATCCTTGTCGTCGGCTTCCTTGCGGTCATCTTCGACACGACCATCGTCAGCGTGGCGCTGCACACCCTCGCCACGCAGTTGCACGCGTCCGTGCCGACCATCCAGTGGGTGACGACCGGCTATCTGCTCGCGCTCGCCATCGCGGTGCCGCTCTCCACGTGGGGGCTGCGGCGCTTCGGCGGCAAGCGGCTGTGGCTGGCCGCGCTCACGGTCTTCCTCATCGGCTCAATCGGTTCCAGCCTGGCGTGGAACGTCGGCTCGCTCATCGCCTGGCGGGTGGTGCAGGGCGCCGGCGGCGGCATCATGTTCCCGCTGCTGACCACCTTGATTATGCAGGCGGCGGGCGGCAGGGCGCTGGGGAGAACCGTCACCATCATCGCCCTGCCCGCCCTGCTCGGCCCGATCCTCGGCCCGCTCATCGGCGGGGCGATTCTCACCCACCTCAGCTGGCGGTTCATGTTCTGGGTGAACGTGCCGTTCTGCGCGGCAGGCCTCATCCTCGCCGCGCGGTTCATGCCGGCAGACAAGCCAGGCCCAGGAACGCCACGGCCGCGCCTGGACCTGGCGGGCCTCGCTCTGCTCGCCCCAGGCGTCGCGGCGGTCATCCTCGGGCTGAGCAACGCCGGCGCTGACGGCTTCGCCCACCCCGATGTCATCATCCCGCTCGCGATCGGTGTGGCGCTTACCGCCGCCTTCACCGCACACGCGCTGCGCCTGGCCAGGCGGCACGGGCAGCCGCTCGTCGACGTCAGGGTGCTCGCCCGCAGGCCGGTCGCCTCGGCGTCGGCGGTGTTGTTCTTCTCGGGGTTCTCGCTGTATGGCGCGATGCTCTTGCTGCCGCTCTACTACCAGGAGGTGCGCGGCGTCTCACCTTTGACGGCCGGCATCATGCTCGTCCCGCAGGGCGTCGGGGCCTTGCTCTCGCGCGGCCTGGCCGGCCGGCTCACCGACAAGATCGGCGCGCGCCCGGTCGCTGTCGCCGGCTTCCTCATCGTCGCCGCCTCGACCGTTCCCTTCGCCCTCGCCGGGCCGCACACCTCCGCGTGGCTGCTCGCGCTCTGCCTGGTCATCCGCGGCTTCGGCCTCGGCGCCGTCACTATCCCCGTGATGGCCGTCGCCTTTCTCGGCCTCGACAAGCAGCAGATCGCCCACTCGAGCGTGGTCACCAGGATCGCCCAGCAACTCGGCGGCTCGTTCGGCACCGCGGTCCTCGCCGTGGTCCTGTCCGGCGCCATCACCGCCCGGCACGGGAATCTCGCCACCGGCTTCGACATCGCGTTCTGGTGGGCCACCGGATTCTCCGCGCTCGCCGTGCTGCTCTCGCTCTGGCTCCCTGGCGGTTCACATAGAACTTGGAGGTTTCTCCCACACTCTGTTCACTTGGCGGTGCTGGGCTGGCGCGATGACATCCGACGACGCCGCGGATCTGCTCGTGGTCGACGACGAGCCGTTCCTGCGGGACGCCGTGGCGGCGTCGCTGCGCTTCCTTGGCTTCGGGGTGACCGCCGCGGAGAACGGAACGGACGCGCTGCGCCTCGCCCGCGGTCAGCGCTTCGACCTGGTGATCCTGGACGTGATGCTGCCGGACCTGGACGGGTTCGAGATCGTCCGCCGGCTGCGCAGGGACGGGAACAGGGTCCCGGTAATCTTCCTGACCGCTAAGGACGCCAAGGACGACAAGGTCACCGGGCTGACCATCGGCGGCGACGA
The DNA here is from genome assembly GCF_049794275.1 of Trebonia sp. NCBI lineage: Bacteria > Bacillati > Actinomycetota > Actinomycetes > Streptosporangiales > Treboniaceae > Trebonia > Trebonia sp. The sequence goes on along the minus strand of NZ_JBARCR010000143.1, from coordinate 13,958 downwards.
CTACATGACCAAGCCGTTCGGGCTCGAAGAGCTCGCTGCCCGGGTCCGCACCGTGCTGCGCCGCACCCGCCCGGCGCCCGTCAGCGCGGTCCTGGAGTTCGCGGACCTCACGCTTGACCAGGACACCTATGAGGTGCGCCGCGGCGGTCGGCTGATCGAGCTGTCCCCGACGGAGTTCCGGTTGCTGCGCTACTTCATGCTCTACCCGGGCCGGGTGCTGAGCAGGGTCCAGCTCCTCGAGCACGTGTGGGACTACGACTTCGGCGGCTCGAGCACTGTGGTGTCCACTTACGTGGCCTACCTGCGGCGCAAGCTTGCGATCGCCGGCCAGGACCTGATCCACACCCAGCGCGCCGTCGGGTACAGCCTGCGGCTCCCCCGCGAGGAGGATGACGATGAGGCCTAGCGCGCTGCTGCGGCGGCTGTGGCGCGCGCAGCTCCGGCTGCGCGTGATGGCCGGCGTCGTGGTCGTCATGCTCGTGGCCATCGCCGCGTTCGACGTCGGCGCGGTCGCCACTATGCGCCGCTACCTGCTCGGACAGACCGACAAGAACCTTCAGGTGACGCTCGCCATGACGCGGATACAGCTGCCGTCGCTCGTGCCCGGTTATCTGCCCAGGCCCGGCGCGTCGTCGCGACCGGTGCGGTCGCTCCTCGGCGAGTTCAGCATCACCTTCTTCCCGCGGGGCGGTAAGCCGGTTCAGCTGGAGGTCGGCGCGAACGGTCCGGCCGGCGAGCAGCTGGCCCTGCCGGCGAACGTCACCAGGCTGGTCGCGAAGCCGGGTCCGCGGACCGTGCTCAGCCAGCACGGGCGGCAGCCGATCCGGGTCAACGACATCCAGGTCGTCGGCGGCAAGCTTGTCGCGGGTGCCAGCCTGAACCAGGTCGATTCCACGATGGACCGGGTGGAACGAATCATCGGGGTCGGCTCGATCGCCGTGGTTCTGCTGATCGGCCTCGGCGTCTTTCTCGTGCTGCGGCGCGGGCTGCGCCCGATCGAGTCGATGGCCAGGCAGGCCGACCGGATCACGGCGGGCGACCTGACCGAGCGGGTGACCCCGCAGAGCCCGCGCAGCGAGGTCGGCAGGCTCGGCGCCGCCCTCAACGGGATGCTGGCTCGCATCGAGACCGGCGTGCTCGAGCGGGAGGCAAGCCAGCACCAGATGCGCCGGTTCTTCGCCGACGCTAGTCACGAGCTGCGCACGCCGCTGGCCTCGCTGCGCGCCAACGCCGAGCTCTACCAGCAGGGCGCGCTGACCGGCCAGGACCAGGTCGACGAGGTGATGCGCAGGATCACGCTCGAGACCAGGCGCATGGGCCAGCTCGTCGACGACATGCTGCGGCTGGCCCGGCTCGGCCAGCATCCCGGGCAGAGCAGCGAGCCTGTGGATGTCACCGCCCTGGTCAACGCGTGCGCCGAGCGGGTGCGGATCGCCGACCCGGCAAGGACCTGGCGCGTCAGCGTGGCCGGCGGCCTGGCGGCGACCGGAGATGAGGAACTGCTCCGCCGCGCGGTGGACAATCTGCTCACCAACGTCCTGGCGCACACCACGGCGGACACCGCGGCGACCATCACCGCGTCCGGTGACCCCGATGAGGTGAGGATCGAGGTGCGCGACGACGGCCCCGGCGTGCCGCCGGACAAGCTGCCGCACATCTTCGAGCGCTTCTATCGCGCCGCCGATACCCGGGCGCCCCGGTCGGCCCCGCCGCCAGGTTCCGGCCTCGGCCTGGCGATCGCCGCGGAGATCGCCGCCGCCCACGGCGGCGCTGCCACGGCGGCGCCGGTCTCCCCCCACGGCCTGCGCGTAACCCTGACCTTCCCCGCCCGCCAGAAGAGCCCGGAATACGCTGCCGCCGGCGTTTCCGCGGAAGCGTAACCTGGACCGGCTCTCCCACCTGAAATAATGTCTGGGGTGGGGATGAATTCACCGGGAGTGTTTGCGGACCTGGCCGCCCAGCGCGCGTGCTGGCATCCTGTCGCGTTCGCCGGTGAGGTCGCTCAGCGTCCTGTGCACGCCGACCTGCTCGGTGAGCCGCTGGTGGTCTGGCGCGGGCCCGGCGGCGCGCCGCGGGTGATGTCTGATCTGTGCGTGCACCGCGGCACCGCGTTGTCATTGGGCTGGGTGCGGGGCGACGAGCTGGTTTGCCCGTACCACGGCTGGCGGTACGGCGCTGACGGCCGGTGCGTGGCGATCCCGCAGAAGGAGGACCCGGCGGCGGTCCCGGCCAAGGCCCGGGTCCGGGCATTCCGCGCGCAGGAGCGGTACGGGCTGATCTGGGTAGCGCTGGAGGAGCCGCGGTGGCCGCTGCCTGAGGTCCCGGAACTGGAAAACGGCGAGTGGACGGTTGTTCCGGCCGGGCCGTACCGGTGGCGCTGCGACGCGGCGCGGCAGGTGGAGAACTTCACCGACTTCGGGCACTTCCCCTGGGTGCACCCGGGGCTGCTCGGCGACCCCGAACGGCCGGTGGTCCCCTCACACCAGGTGCGCGCTGACGGCCACGTGCTTCGGTACGAGATTGTCCGTCCCGAGGTACCCAACAGCGAAGACTTCCCAGTATTCGGCAATGAGCAGGCCGGGCCGCCGGAACGGCGCAGCCGCTACGAACTGCACCTGCCCTACACGATCGTGCTGCGGCTCGGCTGGGGCGGACAACGCGGCATGGTTTATTTCTTCGCCTCGCAGCCGGCTGCCGCCGATCGCTGCGCGGGCTACGTGGTCATCGGCCGCAACTACAACACCGGCCAGCCGGACCAGGTGATCCGCGAATTCGAAGACACTATCTTCGGCCAGGATCAGGTTGTCGTCGAGTCGCAGCGACCCGAGCGCGTGCCGTTCGACCTGGCCGCCGAGCTTCACCTGCGCTTCGACGCGGTCGCCGTCGCCTACCGCAAGGCCATGCGTGACCTCGGCTTGGCAGCCAGTACCCCGATAGGGATCTCCGTCGAATAGCAAGGCGATCGGGACCGAGGAAAAGCTGCCCGCACAGCTGAATGGCCCATTCATCCGGTTGCAGGCGGCTGAATGGGCCATTCTCCCCGTATGCGGTTGTGGGCGCCCGCCCGCATGGCTCAGCGGTCGTGGCGATGGTGGGCGGACCTATTGACCAGCAGGACGACCGCGACGAGCGCGGCGATCCAGAACCACGGGACGCCGAAGGCGAATGCGGTCAGGACGTGCGAGATGACGGACAGCGCCACGATAGCCAGCACGACCAGCAGGAGTATCCGGCCGAATCCGCTGCGGCGGCGTCGGGACGGGACCGCGGGGTCGCCTGGCCTGGCGTTCCTTGAGGCCCCCGCGGACTCAGGGTCCGGCAGGTCGTCGAACAAGCCGTCTAGGTCGCCGCGGGTCTTCGCCGCCATCGCCCTGCCGACGCGCTCGTCGAACTCGGCCTGGTCGAGCCTGCCGTCGCTGTAGTGCGTCCCGAGCCGCTCGGCGACAGCGTTGCGCTCGGCGTCGGAGACCCGCAGGTGCTGGTCGGAGTAGCGGATGCGGCGCGACCACTGCTGGGTGGATGTGGGAGACATGTCGCGGCCCTTCTAGCGTGATCCGTGCTGAATGGAGTCGAGCAGCGAGCTCGCGATGGACTCGTCGGTGCCTTCCTCGGGGATGAGCAGCAGGCAGGCCAGGTAGGCCGCGATGCCGGCGCCGCCGAAGAAGGTGGAGACGACGAAGGCCACGCGCACGATGGTGACGTCCACGTTGAGGTAGTCGGCGAGGCCGGCGGCAACGCCGGCGAGCATGCGCCCGTGGTAGGCGCGGCGGAGTGGCGGGCGGCCGGCGGGGACCGTCGGCTCCGAGTCGGTGTTAGCGGTTGAAGTATCCATGCCTCAAGAGTGCCTTCCTCGCCGTCGGCGCGGTATCCGGAACAGCCCTGGCTCGACCCTGAGCCACCCCCGCCAGCCTAGGGGCATATCAGGGAAAGACCCGATGGCCGGGATGAGGGAAAACGGGCGATGATGGGGGGGTGCACCAACGGACCGAACCGACCGAACCGACCGAGCAGGCGTGGCCGCCGAACGGGTTCCGCGGCCCTCCGCACTGGCACCGGCGGGCGGAGCGGTGGCGGAACCGCGGTAATGGCGAGCCATTGCGGCGCGACCCGGAAGACCGCCTCGCGGGCGGGGTCGCGGGCGGCGTCGCCGCCTGGCGCGGTTTCAGCCCGACCACCGTGCGCATCGTGTTCGTGGTCATAACGCTGATCTCGCAAGGCTGGACGATCCCGTTCTACCTCGGCGGCTGGCTGCTGATCCCGGCCAGGGGCGCGGAGGCCAGCATCGGGAGCAGGGCGCGGCACGATTCCCGCGGCATCGCCCTGGCCATCGCGCTGGCCTCGCTGCTGTGCGTCGTGCTGGGCCTTGCCAGCGTGCTCAACGCCGGGCTGATCAACACCTACGGCTGGCAGCAGGTCCCCAGCGTGGTCTTGCTGGTACTCATCTGGCGGAACGCGTCCGATAGCGAGCAAGCGGTGATGCGGCACCTAGTCGAGCCGCTGGAAAGCATCGGTGGCGGCCAGGGCATGCGGCGCGGCCTGGGGTGGCGGCTCGTCGCGGCGGTCGTGTTGCTGGGGGCCGGGTTCGGCTGGCTGCTGACGTCGCATGAGAGCGTCGCCCTGCTGCGGCCCCTGGCCGGCGTGATCTTCGTGACCGCCGGGATCGTGGTGCTGCTCGGGCCGTGGTGGCTGCGCATCGCCAGGGACCTGGTGCTGGAACGGTCGGCGAGGGCCAGGGCGGAAGAGCGGGCCGACATCTCCGCCCGCGTGCACGACTCGGTGCTGCAGACGCTCGCGCTCATTCAGCGTCGCGCCGACGATCCCCAGCAGGTCGTCCAGCTCGCCAGGGCGCAGGAACGGGAGCTGCGCTCCTGGCTGTTCGAGGGGCGGACCCTCGGCGACGGGGACGCGACAACGGTCGGCGAGGGCGTCAGGCAGATCCAGCGGGACGTCGAGGCCAGGCACGGGGTGCCTGTCGAGGTGGTGACCGTCGGCGACTGCCCGCTCGACGACGACCTGAACGCGCTGCTCGCGGCCGCACGCGAGGCGACTGTCAACGCCGCGAAGTGGTCCGGCGCCGGCGTGATCTCGGTCTATGCCGAGGTCGAGCCGAAGCAGGTGGAAGTGGCGGTCAGAGACCGTGGCAAGGGCTTCGACCCGGACGCCGTACCTGGCGACCGCAAGGGCCTGGCTCAGTCGGTCCATGGCCGGATGACCCGCCACGGCGGCTCGGCGGCAGTGCAGTCCGCCGTGGGAGAAGGGACGAAGGTGACCTTGACGATGCCGCGGTCCGCCGCGTCCGCTGAGGCGAAGGGAGGAGGCAGGCGATGAATACCCAGGCCCGGACGCTGCCGCGTGTCGTGCTCGTCGACGATCACAGCCTGTTCCGCTCGGGGGTCCGCGCCGAGATCGGCCACCGGGTAGAGGTGGTGGGCGAGGCGGATGACGTGGGCCCGGCGATCGAGGTGATCGACCGGCTCCTCCCCGACGTGGTGCTGCTCGACGTCCACCTGCCAGGCGGCGGCGGCCAGGCGGTCATCACCGCGGTCAAGAAGGAGCACCCCGAGGTGCGCTTCCTCGCGCTGTCCGCCTCGGACGCGCCGGAAGACGTGATCGGGGTGATCAGGGCGGGTGCCCGCGGATACGTCACGAAGACGATCAGCACCGCCGACCTGGCCGACGCCATCCAGCGGGTGGCCGACGGCGACGCCGTGTTCTCACACCGGCTGGCCGGGTTCGTGCTCGACGCGTTCGCCGCCGCGCCGTCAGCGGACGTGAAACCGTCCTTCGACCCCGAACTCGACCAGCTGACCAGCCGCGAACGCGAGGTGCTCCGGCTGATCGCCCAGGGCTACACCTACAAGGAGATCGCCCGCGAGCTGTACATCTCCGTCAAGACGGTGGAAAGCCACGTCTCGTCGGTGCTGCGCAAGCTGCAGCTCTCCTCCCGGCACCAGCTCACCCGCTGGGCCGCGGAGCGCCGGCTTACGTAATACTTATCCCGGGAGGCGACGATGCCGGTCGTGCAGGCCAACAACATCGAGATCTACTACGAGGTCCAGGGCGAAGGCGAACCGCTCGTCCTCATCCCTTATCTCGCGGCCGACCAGGCCTGCTACGCGTTCCAGGTGGCTGACTACGCCAGGCAGTTCACCTGCTACACCGTCGACCTCCGCGGCGCGGGCCTGTCGGGGAAGCCGGACGGCGTCTACACGACCGAGCTGTTCGCCGCCGACGTCGCGGAGTTCATGCGGGCCGTCGGCATCACCAGCGCGCACGTCAGCGGGCTCTCCCTCGGCGCAGCGGTCGGCACGTGGCTCGCTGCCAAGTACCCGTCGCTCGTGAAGTCCCTGTCGCTGCACAGCGCGTGGACCGCGACCGACCCGTACCTGCGGGTCGTCGTGGAGGGCTGGCGGACCATGGCGAAAGCGCTCGACAGCGTCACCGACATGGTCATCCAGGGCGTCTTCCCGTTCTGCTTCACCCCCGAGCTTTACGCGGCCAAGCCGGAGTACATCGACTCGCTCGCCGACTTCGTGCGCAGCCGGCCGATGCCGCCGGTGGACGCGCTCCTGCGCCAGTCGGGTGCCGTGCTCTCGCACGACGCGACAGGAGTGCTCGGCCTGATCCAGGCGCCGACGCAGATCACGTTCGGGCGGCACGACATGTGCACTTCGACCCGGTTCGCCGGGCCGCTTACCGAGGGGATCAGGGACACGGAGCTGGTCGTCTTCGAGGACTGCGCGCACGCCCCCATCTACGAGAACGTCGCGGAGTTCAACGCGAGGACGCTGGCGTTCCTGACTCGCCATTCCGGCTGACCCGAGGTACGAGCGGTTACCCCTGCCGCTGCGCCCACTCCTGGCCCCAGAGCTGATCGTGGCCGGGCAGCCGCGCCAGCCGCCGGGCGACGCGCTGCCGGTGCGGGTCATCCCGCTCGCGGATCTGCCAGATCAGTGCCGTCGTGTGCGCCCGGACGTGGGCGCGCCACGCGGCGGTCTGCGCGGCGGTCGCGGAGCTCGGCGGCGGGTCGATCTCCAGGATCTCCTGGGCGTACCGTTCGAGCAGCGTGCCCAGCGGGCCGCGGGAACCGCGGACGCGAAGCGCGGCGATCTTCTGCAAGTCCAGCAGGCGCTCGGTTTGCGGCGAGGCGATCACCCGCCGGTCCAGGTCCCACGCGGAGCTGCTCAGCCAGCGCGGATTGGCCGTGCCGTCCGGGTTGAGCGCGGGGACGATGTAGGCGGCGCGGCCGCCAGGGGTGCGCTGCCACGCCCGCCGTTCGTCCCTGCGCAGCGGCGCGAACGCCCGGCTGTCCAGTTGCAGCTGGCGCTTGGCCCACAGGTACTCCTCGAGGAACCCGGCGTTCTGCGGCCAGCCGAGTTCGTCGAGCGCGGCGAGGACGACCTCGCGGATCGGCGGTCCCGGCTGGGTCGCCCGCATTCCCGCGCTTGCCGTGCGGCGCAGCTGGTCGATCAGCTCTTCCCTGCGCTCGTCGAGCCGTCCGAGCATGGTGGCCTGCGCGACTAGCTCCGCGACCGGCACGTCGTCGTCGCGGGCGTCGTCCGCCAGCTGTCGCGCGACGCGCAGGCTTTCCTCCAGGGTCGTGACCAGCTCATCCCTGACGACAGGCACGCTCACACAGCGGACTGTACCCGGAGACCATGGCCACAAAGCATGGAAGCCATGCGATTGCCGCATGGACACCATGGGTACCTCTCTATCTGTGCGGCGATGACCTGTGCGGTGATGACGCGGGAGGTGTTGGTGTGCGAGCGATGCCCAGGATCCAGCGGCCGGCCCACACGGTGGCGGTCAGGCGCTCCAGACAGTGGTTCCCCGCGCGCACGCTGCACCTTGTCGACATAGAAAACCTCGCGGGCGCCGCGCTGCCTAGCCGGGATCAGGTCACCGAGGTGCAGGGGCTGTACGTGGCCAGGCTCGGTTTCGGCGCCGACGATCAGGTGGTGATGGCCGCCAGCCATCTGGCCTTCCTGAACGCGGCGCTCGGCTGGCCGAGCGCCAGGTACCGGGTCAGGTCCGGCCCGAACGGCGCCGACCTGGAACTCCTCGACGTGCTGCAGCACGAGGACGTCGCCGCGCGGTTCACGCACGTGGTGATCGGGTCGGGCGACGGCGTGTTCAGCCAGGCCGCGGCGAATCTGGCGGCGCGCGACGTCCGGGTCACCGTGGTGAGCCGCAGGGACAGCCTGTCGAGGGCCCTGGCCGGGGTCGCCGGGGACGTCAGATACCTGGACGTCCCGCGGGCCGCGGCCGCTTAAGAGTTCCCCGGGACGCCGAAGGGCGCCAGGCAGAAGGTTCCGCCTCGCGCCCTTCGGGCCTAGCAGGTCAGCCGGTGATGATCCCGGCGAACTTCGGCGTGCCGATGCCGGTCGCCTCGTCGTAGCCGGGTGTGGTCGGGAACAGGCCGTTGTTGGTGGCGGCCCGCTGTAGCGGACCTTGCCCGGTGATGTCGGTGAAGTACTTCGACGGGTTGGTGAGCTGCCAGAAGTACAGGAGCGGGTTGATGTTCCCGGTCCGGTGCCCCCGGTAGCTGTCCCTGTCCGCGGTCACCGCGGCCCACAGCGGCGAGGACAGGCTGGTGCCGCCGATCCCGAACCAGCCGCCTCCGCTGCCGATCGTGGCACACACGCTGTTGACCGTAGCCGCGCTGCCGGTGCAGTACTCGGCGTACCCGGTGTACGGGTCCGCGTCGGCGGAGATGTCAGGCACCTGGCGGCACGGAGTCCCCGTCGCGGCGAGCGAGCAGTTCGTCGTGCCGTTGCCGTACGTGACGTACGGGTTGTTCACGCCCGGTCCCACCTGGTAGAACGGCCGGCCCCAGTACTGGCTGGAGCCGCCGCCGCTGGCGCCCGTCTCCGCGCACCAGAAGAAACCGCCCTGCTTGTCGTTGCTCGGGGCGGCCGGCGCGTCACTGCACAGGTTGTGGACGTTCCAGACCGTCTCGGCGCCGGTGGCCGGCGGCCCTGGGTTCGGGTTGGTGCCCGGGTTGTCGCTTTCGAACGAGGTACCGCCGACGCTGGTCACCCACGGCTGGGACGACGGGTCGCCCTGGTCCACGATCGTGGTGCCGTCGCTGCGGATGCAGCCGAACGCCCCGGTGTCGCCCGAGGAGCTGAACACGCTCTGGCCCTGGAACGCCATCTGCTCGAAGATGGTGTTCTCCGCCTGGACATAGCCGGCCGTGACGTCGTTCTCGCAGACGCCCCAGCTAGAGCTGACCGTGTCCGCCCTGTCCTGGTTGGCGATCGCCGTGTACTCGTCGAGCTCGGTCTGGCCGGTCTCGTCGTTCGGCGCGTTGTACACGATCACGTGGGAGTCCTTGGCGACGGCCAGCGTGTTCTCGATGTCGGCCACTACCTCGATGTCGCCCGCGTAACTCTCGAACGCCGGCGGGCAGCTGTCGCCGGCCGGGCAGATCGGGTTCAGCGGGCCGCCGTCCACGTTGACGTTGCTCAGCTTCGCCGAGTAGCTGGGGCCGTAGAACGTGCTCGCCCAGGTGTTGACGTCCGAAGCCAGGTAGGCGGACAGCTCGAACACCGCTGCGTTGACGTGCGAGCCCTGGGTTGCCGGGCTGGCAGCCGGCGCGTCGTACATGGAGTTGGTCTGCGACGGGGTGAGCCCGACGCAGTCGGGGCCGCCGCCGTAACCGACCGGGAAGTTGGTCCCCTTGTTGACGAAGGTGAAGAGCTGCTTGACGGTCACGTAGGGGGTCTCGCAGCTGGCCGACGCGGCGGCAGAGGAACTGGCCGCCCCCTTCCCGGCGAGCGGCTTGACGACTCCCGAGTGCTCGCGCACCGTGTTGGTCAGGCCGACCACGCCCTGGATGTCGCTCACGATCGACGTCGGCACCTGCAGCGTCCGCGAGTTCTGGAAGTAGCGGATGCCGCGCGGGTCGACGTAGTTGCTGAGGCTCGTGTGGAAGGCGGCCGTGATCTTCGTGCTCGACCCGGTGACGCTGAGCAGGAACGGCGAGCTGGTCGAGGCGACCGTCAGGCCCGCGCCCGCCAGGTACGAGGCGACCGAAGCGCGCTCGGCGGCGCTTGGCGTGTACTGCGCGTCGAATTGCCCGGCGGACAGGAACTGGTGGTACTGGCTGCTGCCTTCGGTATAGATGGCCTGCAGTGCGCTGTTCAGTCCGGCCTGGTTCTGCGGTGCCAGCGCGACCTCGACGGTCATGCTGGGTGCGGAGTAGCTCCCGGTCTGCGGGTCAGTCGTGGCCGGCAAGCTATTGCGGAGGGTGGAAAGCGAGGATGCGGCAGGTGGTGAAGCCGCGGTCGCCGCGTTGGCGCTGGTGAGCGAGCCGGTGAGGGCGATTGTCGCGAGCCCGAGCAGGACCGCGCCGCCTAGCCGGAGCGGGCGAGGGAGCTTTGGCATGCAGAACCTTCCGTCGCGGGAAACAAGGTCAGCTATGCCGGTTATAGACGCATCGAGCAGATGACGCCACAATGGCCACAAATATTAACTGATCCGCAACTTTTTCTAAGCGCCTGCAGGGTAATCGCGCACAAGTCGACGCCCGATGATCATCTTCTGGATCTCGGCGGTGCCCTCCCCGATCAGCAGCATCGGCGCGTCCCTGTACAGCCGCTCGATCTCGTGCTCGGTCGAGTAGCCGTAGCCGCCGTGGATCCGAAGGCTGTCCTCTACGACCTCCTTGCAGTACTCCGCGGCGAGGTACTTCGCCATGCCCGCCTCGACGTCGGACTGGCCGCCCGCCGCCTTGCGCCGCGCCGCCATCACCATCATCTGGTGCGCGGCTGTCACTTTGGTTGCCATCTCGGCCAGCTTGAAGCTGATCGCCTGGTGCTCTCCGATGATTTTTCCGAACGTACGGCGACTTCGCGCGTACGTCACCGCCAGCTCGAAGGCGCGCAGGGCCACCCCGCAGCCGCGCGCCGCCACGTTCACCCTGCCTACCTCGATGCCGTCCATGAACTGGTAGAAACCCTTGCCGGGCGCCTCGCCAAGGACCCGGTTCGCGGGCACCCGGCAGTCGTCGAGGATCAGCTCTGTCGTGTCCACGCCCTTGTAGCCCAGCTTGTGGATCTTGCCGGGCACGGTGAGCCCGGACCGTGTCTCGCCGAACCCTGGTGCCTTCTCGATCAGGAACGCGGTGAGGTTGCGGTGCGGCTGGCCGGCGTCCTCCTCGGTGCGGGCGAGCAGCGCGACCAGGCTGGACGTGGCGCCGTTGGTAAGCCACATCTTCTGGCCGCTGATGACGTAATCGTCGCCGTCGCGCCGGGCGGCGGTGCGGATCGCGGCGACGTCCGAGCCGAGATCCGGTTCTGACATGGACAGCGCGCTGCGGACCTCTCCTGTCGCCATCTTGGGCAGGAAGAAGTCCTGCTGCTCTTGCGTGCCGTGCGCGGCGATCAGGTAAGCGACGATGAAGTGCGTGTTGATGATCCCGGACAGGGACATCCAGCCCCTGGCGAGTTCCTCCACCACGAGCGCGTAGGTGAGCAAGGACTCACCGAGCCCGCCGTACTGCTCGTCGATCGTCAGGCCGAACACGCCGAGTTCCTTCAGCCGCGTCACGATCCCGTCCGGGTAGGCGTCCGCGTGGTCGAGTTCTGAGGCGACAGGAAGCACCTCGGCGTCCACGAAGTCGCGGACGGTGCGCAGGATGTCGCGCTGGAATTCGGTGAGCCCGTCGGTGTCGGTGAGCCGTCGCATGCGGTCATTCTCCTCGCAGTTCGCGGAGCACGGCAGCCGTGTCGGCGCCGAGTTCCGGCGCGGCGGCGATGTCGCCGACCCCCGGCTGGGCGAGCGGGATCCCCGTCGCGGGCACCTCGCCGATCCCCGGCTGGCTGATCAGCCGGACGACAGGACTAGCCAGCAGGGCAGGGTCCTCGGCCAGCTCGGCGAACGTGCGGTAGCGCTCCCACAGCACCGACGTGCCGGCGAAGGCCTCCGCGACCTCGGCCAGAGTGTGCCTGGCGAACCATGGCGTGAGCAGCGCGGCGATCACCTCCCGGTGCTCATACCGGTCGGCGTCGTTGGCGAAGTCCGCGCCGAGCGGCTGTTCCAGCCCGCCGAACGTCTCGGTGAGCCCGGTCACCCGGGCCAGGTCCGCGAAGTGCCGCGCGGTGAGGGTCACGACCATGACGGAGTCGCCACCGTACGTTCTGAAATCCCTCGCGAAACCGCCGTACAGATGGTTGCCGATGCGGGGACGGCTGTCGCCGGTGAGCCACGCTTCGGCGAGGAAGCCGAGATGGCCGGTGACGGCGAGCGCCACGTCCGCCAGCGGCAGGGTGATCGCCCGGCCCTGCCCGGTGCGGCGGCGGTGCCGCTCCGCGGCGAGCAGGCCGACCGCCGCGTACAGGCCGCAGGCCACGTCCCAGGCGGGCAGCACGTGGTTCACCGGGTCGCGCAGCTCAGCGGGGCCGGTCGCCAGCGGGAAGCCGGTGGCGGCGTTGACCGTGTAGTCCACCGCCGGACCGCCGTCGGGCCGCCCAGTGATCTGGAGGTGGATCAGGTCGGGGCGGTTCTTGCTGAGCTCCGCGTAGGACAGCCACGGGAAGCCCGCGTTCGTGAGCACGATCCCGCCGTCAGGGCCGGAGCCCGCCACCAGTTCCTTGAGGATCTCGCGACCCCGTGGGCCGCGGAAGTCGAGGGTGACCGAGCGCTTGCCCTTGTTCAGCCCGGCCCAGTACAGGGACTTGCCGGTCGGGGCTAGCGGCCACCTGGTGACGTCCGCGGCGCCCCCGATAGGGTCGATCCTGATCACGTCGGCGCCGAGCTGGGCGAGCGTCATGCCGCCGAGCGGCGCCGCCACGAACGAGGAGATCTCCAGGACGCGCAGGCCGGCGAGCGGCGCGGCTTCTTCAGCGGGCATGACACCAGCGTAGGCAGCCCCGCCGCCGTCCGGCGCGGCGCTAGTAGTCGCTGGATGAGGGAACAGCCTCGGACACGGTGACGTCCGGCGGGCTGCTGGTGTCGCCGCCGACCGACGCGACGAAGGCCTGGAGTTCGGGAGCGGAGAAGAACTGCTGGAACTGTTCGGCAGTCTCCCACTCGTCGACGATGACGACGGTGCCGTCGCCGACCCCGAAGCGGTGGCGGATTCCGCCCTTGGCGCGGGCGTCGGCGGAGATCTTCTCGTACTCAGCCGCCCGGTCGGTCAGCGACTGGCGGAATTTGGCGGTGTCCCCTGCGATCTTTGCGATGACGAGAACGCTCATGCGTCAGGCCCCTCTCGTGAGTTTCGCGCCCCCCCGGCGCCTCTGCGATATATACGCCGCCGGTCCCGGACACAGATCACCCGGCGGAAGCGAGAATTTCTGGTCAGTCGAGCGCCAGCGTCGCGGCGGCCGTCAGCACCCCGGCGGCCTGGTCGCGGTCGCCGGTGATGTACGGGGCCAGTTCGGCCGGTGTCATCCGGTCCGAGACCAGGCGGCAGAAGCCGACCGCGTCGGCGACGATGCTCACCCCCGCTGGACCGGAGCGGGCGGCACTGGCTGCCTCCGGGTCCCGCTCGGGGTCCCACTCCAGGTCCCAGGTGCCGCCGCCTGGCCCGGTCAGCACCAGGTGCAGCCGCCCGGGCCCCGGCACTCCGGCGCGCACCGCCGCACCAGGCAGCAACGTGGCGGCCAGCCTGGTCATCAGGCTGAGCACCGACGGGCCGGGAACCGCGCACGGCAGGCTGGCCGCCAGCCGGATGTCGTTCTCGTGCACCCACAGCTCGAACGCCCGGACGACGAGCAGCGCGCGCAGCGGCAGCTGCATGCCGTGCAGCGCGACGCAGGTGTCGAGGCCATCGTGGCTGTCGTGGCCGCGGGCCGCGACCAGCGCCAGCGTGCGGCTGACCGCGGCGGCCTGGGTGGACTCCACGTGCCCGGCCAGGCTGACCGCCGGATCGCCCGCCAGGCAGCGGCGCACGTCGTCCTCGACCCCGGTCAGGTGACCGACCAGGCCCTGCACGTCCAGGTCGCGGA